>JALHUQ010000398.1 GCA_022866645.1 Woeseiaceae bacterium
GATCTCGTGGATAACAGGGCCGCCCTGGCCGTTGTTGAAGCGCATAACGCCAACGTTCACTCCAGTCATTGAGTTCAGGATGATCTTCGCGGTTGTTTGCACAATACCGATGCGTGACTGCTGGATCACGACGGGGTTGCCACGGTAGTTAAGGTAGTTGCCGTCGTAAACTGTGACGTTCTGGCTCGTCGGCCAGCTGCGCCAGCTGATTTCATTTTTCTTCTTGTCCGTATAGGGAGCAACACCTCCGCCAGCCTGCGCATACAACCGGCTTCCATCTATGCCGTCGCCGTGTTTTCCACGGTCTTTGTTGCATTCAACTATTTCAGTGCTGTAACCACCTTTCAGCATCTGCCAGCGCGGCACATCGACACCCAAAGATACGCTGAAAAAACCCGAACTACCCGCACGGTACTGGGCCATCTTGTTGGAATAGATACCGATACCTTCCAGCTGCTTGGTTGCGGCGTCGCAGAGAAATGACGTTTTGGCGATCATCTGCGTGTTACTGACAGCACAGCTCGGGACGGCATCGTACTCTGTCCAGTACAGCATGGTCGGATCACAGGTGCCGGCATAGGTAGCCAATGTATCAAATGGCCTCGTAGTATCTTCCGGAGTTCCCATCGAGCCAGACGAGTCAACAATCAAAAGTATATTTGGCTTGGGCGTCAGATTGTTCGGGTCAACCAGCAGTAGCTCGGTATCGTCGGCGATAGCCGGCGCACCCACTGTCAGTGCCAGTAATAGCCCGAGAACAGTCCCTGTCGTGTTTCGAATTACCATATTCATTGTACTGTCCTTACAAATAGACTGATATTGCGGTCACCCGGTTGTCTTTCAGGCGATAAATAATTGCTACCGATGCCTTCTCGCGGTCCACAACCTTTTCCAGGGCGGCGCGAAAGTTTTTCAGCGATACGGATCGACCTTCCAACCTGTAATCGGTTTCCGCCGACACACGCATGGTCTTGAATTCGCACTCGCCACATTCTTTGAATGCGATCGTGGCGTTTTCAATGCGTGGCAAACGAATCTGGCTTAGGGAGACTTCGTATGCGTCTTGTTTGGAGCTGGACTCCGCGGCCGCTGGTAACGCCAGGCTAAGAAGTGCAGCGGCAATAAGTAGTTTCGTTTTCATTGGAATACTCCGTTCCATCTACTGTTTATAGCGTCGGCGCATCCGGCCCGACGACATAGAAAGCTTGTGTGTGTACCGCTCTTGCGTTGCGGTCGTTGCCAGCCGATATGATGTAATCAGCCTGCGAGGTTACGTTGAAGTGATAGGCCGCGATTCCGCTACCGGAGCCAAGGCTGAATGCACTGTCCGGAACCAGCGTTGAATCCTCAAAGCGGATCGTCGCCGTGATAACCTCATAGGTCGTTGGCGCCGGGGTAACAATAACCGGCGGGCCACCTGCACTGAATGGTTTTTGTGCCAACGCATTCTCGATACCTGTCTCAGCGGCCTGAAATGCGTTCTCATACGTCTGGTCGTTGCGCGCCATTGCCAACTCTGTGGTTGCCGTATTCATACCTGACACCGCCAGCACCGTAATTACGACTAACAAGAGCAGGCCAACAATCAGGGCCGCACCTTGCTGATGTTTACGATTGATCATTGCTTGTCTATTCGTTTTCATGATTTTTCTCTAAATCAGGTTCTGGCGTTACGCAGCAATATCGTTTTCGATACCTGCATCCGTCTGAAATTATCGTTCTGTACACCAAGGACAACATCGCCAGGTCTATAGTCCCGACCATCCCGCACGCCAGGTTCGATATCGACTCCGCGTATGATCATCCAGATGCGCGCAGTCATGATTCGCGCTCCGGGGACGTAACCTAGCCCTACCGCGTTCGGGTTATAGATCGGATCGCCAGGGTTTACGTAGCGATCAACCGTATTGTCTTCATCAACATCGACGCCCAGTTGTATTTGCAGGTTTTCGATGCCGGGAGCCACTTCTTCGTCAACGATTCTGAGTCCCAACAAGCCGCCGCCAATCAGGCGCTGCCGCCGCAAAGTGGGCACGCCATTGATCAAAGTCGATGTCGGCGACACGTAGTAACTGGTCACCATCAGGTTGTGCGTCTCTGAATCGACCGGACTAAACGCAGATGGAACGGCACCGTCTGCAAATATCTGGCCTTGAATTCGTGTGGTTTGAATTTGCAGTCGTCCGGCCTCAGGCGGGGCAGCGACAACGCTGGCACGGCGAATGGTTACGACGTCGGAGCTGACCTGGCCGCCACCGGTCGCTGCACATGCCAGTCCGTATACGTTGTTACTGCCATCTATCGGCAGGCCAAGATTCAGTACCCAGTCCGGGGCACAATTGCCGGCCGGCTGCGGCAGTCCTGTCGGATTGTCATCGCCAACGATCGAGCGGCCTTCAACGGCAAGTCCGCGGCTGTTTCGGCCCCAGTTACTCGCCATACGAAGATCCGCCTCTATCGTGTCCATTGCGAACTGCGCGGTCTCCTGGACCCTCGCGATGGATTCGTTAACGACGAATGCCTGACGGCTTTGGGTATAAATTTGTACAGTGCCAATCATCAGGAATGACCCAATCGCCAATGCGACCATCAATTCGACGAGGCTCAAACCGGTCTGCTTTATCGATGTGTTCTTCATACTGGTCGTACCGGAATTGTGATGACGTAGGTTGGTGCTGGTACCTGTCCAGGCTCGGTCCAGCTCACGGTGATCTCATAGGTCGGTGGGACCAAGCCTGCGGCTGCCACGAAAACTATCGTTACGTCGCCGCCCGGCAGAGTATTTTGTGCCTGATCTTTCCAGAGAAAAATGTCATTGGCCGCCATTTGCGCCGAACTACAGTCTGCGCCGCCGAGTACGCAGTTGTTGTTCGCGCCCACGGGATCAATATAGGCAAGCCCTGCGATTGGGTTGGCTCGAATACGGTCCGCGACATCTCCCGCCAGCGTCACAGCGTAGTGGCGGAACATGGACGTACGTCCCGCCTGCAGGCTTTGCACATACAATCCGGCGATTCCCAGCATGCCAACGGACATGACGAACAGCGCGATCATCACTTCAACGAGTGAAAATCCTGACTGGCGGCGTTTGCAATTCTTATTCATAAATATCATCACCTAGCAGCCCCCGTGGAACGCGACTTGCCCTTCATCGGCCAGCACGGTGGCTCGACCCAACGGAGTAACAACCAAAACACGGGCTGTCGACTTGCCGCTGCCGCCCGGGACATTGCCGCGGACATCGCACAGCACTATCGTGTCGAGCGGAGCCTTGTTGGAGACGTCGCGTCGACCGAGGCCGGTGGAGGCGTACATGAAATACTTGTCCGGGCCGACAATGTTAGTGGTGATGACGATGCCATCGGCAACAGGCGGGAAACGACGCAGTATTGGCTCCCCGGCGTCAACAGTAATGTCGCCATTTCGGTCCTCAAATATGACCCATCCGGCCTCAAGTTCGCCGCCGCAGGTGGGCAGCGCGGCCATAGAGTCAGCGCTCGCGCAGATCGTGATGTTGTTTTTTGCGCGCCCCGATTCACTGCGCGCCAAATGGAAACTGGAATGCAGGTCATTAGCCGCAGCAGTCATAGTGCTGTTCTGCCGGAACGACTGCATGTTCGGGACGCCGAACGCCAACACGACCCCGACGATTAACATCGTGGTCAGAAGCTCGTAAAGCGTAAAGCCTGTCTGGGTTCTGTTCTTCATGTGGCCTACTATAAAGAGTCATGTAAGCCACTGTCCGGACAGCCGATAAACGGCTCCGGGCTTCCGATAAACGGTCGAAAAACCGCGCTTTGTTTTGACTTAATCCGCACAAGAATAGAGTTCACCATCCGTAGTGTGACGTGCGACGCGCGGGCGTCCCGTGTAACTGACGACCAAAGCGACCGGCGAAATTCGTCTTTCCGGGTCACACAGGACAAAAGTCCCGTTGGTGGCTCGCAGGAAGGTCGCTCGGAGCGTAAAGCCGCTTCGGTTTGCGACGATCCGCACGTTGTCCTCAACGCTGTGCCTCGACAGGACCGGCTCGCCGATGTCGACTCGCGGCGGTGAGTCGGCATCCTTATTCTCGAACATCAGCCATCCCATCGACCAGTCCAGGCCGGGCAAACAAGCCTTGCCGTCAAAACTCGGACAGAGCGAAACGACCTGGCGCCGCATGATCGATTCCTTGCGTGCCAGGTGTATGGCGTGGAAGAGGGCATCGATTTCGACCCGCTGTCGTTGCCGTGCCATCATCGCGCCGAAGGACGGAATCGCAAGGCCGCTGATCACAGCGATCAGGACCATAGTGATGAGCAGTTCGTATAGCGTAAACCCTTGATTTCGAATGGCCATTTGGACCTCCCTGTCCGAAATCATTGTGCCAGGGAGTTTGCCGGGATTGCTCTGCTAGAATCAGGGCGAAATGCACCGATAAGACCTAAGGACATCGTGTATGTTGCGTTCAGAAATCCTGGCCAAGTTTGATCTTCACGGCATTCAGCCGACCTCTCAGCGCCTCGCGGTTGCGGCGGTCCTGTTGCAGAAACCGCAGCATTTGTCGGCCGAGCAGATCATTGACCAGTTGCGCGCAAAAGGCAGTACCGTGTCCAAGGCAACTGTATATAACTCTTTGAATTTGTTTGGAGAACGTGGCCTGATCAAGGAATGCCTCGTTGATCCCGAACGGCGTTTTTACGATTCCACGACCAGCCCGCACCACCATTTTTTCAACGCCGACACCGGCGTGCTGTCTGACATAGCGTCGGACAATATAAGGGTGACGGGCTTGCCGGAACTGCCGAAAGGCACTGAGCTCGAAAGCGCGGAGCTCATTATTCGGGTCCGAAACTCCGTCGATTAAATAGCCGCTACCCCTTCTCCGGGGGTACCCACGAGGCTATACTGCGCGCCGCTTACCGAAGCCGACTTAGCTCAGTTGGTAGAGCACCACATTCGTAATGTGGGGGTCACAAGTTCGAATCTTGTAGTCGGCACCATATTAAAGGCCCCGGAACCACTATCCGGTTTCGGGGCCTACTCATTCCCAGGGTCGCCATGCCCAGAGTCGCCATAGCCTCTAGTCGATAGCCCGGAAAACCAGATCGAAAGCCTGCCTTTCCGAAAACTGATTGTTCAGCGCAACAACCGCGGCGTATTCTGTCCAGTGCGCGACTTCGATCGGACCGAGGTCGAACGGCACCAGTCCCATCGCTTTGACCAGCGCAGCAACTTTTTCTTTCGCCGCTTTGTTGTTGCCAACGATCGGAACGTACAGCGGTCCCGGCGAATTTTGCGGGTTGATCATCGATTGCCAGCCAATGGTATTGAAAGCCTTCACTACTAAGGCATCAGGGGCTGCCGCCTGAACGATTTCGCCGTTCGATGAGGCAACGCCGTAGGTGAACACCATCGGTTCTGTCATGACCAGGGGGTTGGTCACGTCGATAATCAGTTTTCCAGACAAGTCTCCGAGAATCTCAACCACTTCTTTGACCATCATGCCCGGTACGGCGAGCACCACGATTTCTGCACCGGCTGCGGCTTCCATTGGTGACGCGGTTGAGGCATTACCCTGTGTTTTTTTCGCGAGGTCGAGCGCCTTCAATCCCAAGGGGCTGCGCGAGCCATAAACGATCGTATGACCCTGCTGCGCGAATTCAGTGCCCAGCGCCATGCCGACATTCCCCGTGCCGATAATTGCAATCGTGTCGGCAAAGGTCGGAACAGTGACGAGGAGTGCAAGGACCAGGCACAAGTTGCGAATTGTCATGACGTTATTCCTGTTTGGTTTTTTCAATCCAGGCGAGTACAGCCTTTTCCGTCATCGGAAGGGTCATGCTGCCATTCTCGAGTATGCGATCGTGAAAATCCCGAATGTCGAATTGCTCGCCGAGCTCTGCTTCTGCCAGATTGCGCAGGCGCCGGATCTCGAGCATGCCGAGCATGTAGGAGTTCGCCTGGCCTGGCCACGAGATGTAACGATTGATATCGTTTTCGATATCGACGGCAGCCCAACCCGTATTGTTCATCATGTAGTCGACCGACTGTTGTCGTGACCAGCCTTTGGTATGAATTCCGGAGTCGATAACGAGCCGAGCGGCGCGCGCGGCCTGATCGGACAACATGCCCATCAGGTCAAGCGGACCACTGTAGAGACCCAATTCCTGAGCGAGACGCTCGGAATACAAACCCCAGCCTTCGGCATAGCCGGAGTTGCCGAGGTAACGGGCCAGCGCATGAACCTTGTCGCCGAGCTCCAATGCTATGGCGCCCTGCAGATGGTGGCCGGGGTAGGTCTCATGGAAAAGCGTCGATTGTTGAGTTGCTCGCGAACGATGTTCAGGATCGCGGACAGCGATATAAAAAATTCCAGGGCGCGTTCCATCCTCGGACGATGAGTGGTACTCGCCAACGCCGCTCTCGGCAAAAGCCGGATAGGGTTTGATCTCGACCGCGGCCCGCGGCAGCAACCCGAAAACTTCCGGCATCTTATCTCTTGCCCGATCGAGCGAGTCGATGGAGTACTGCAACACTTCATCCTCCGACTTGAACGTGAATTCGGGGTCGACGTTAATTCGCCGAACAAATTTTTCGACGGCTTCGCCTTCGTAATTGGCGGCGAGAATCTCTTGCATCTCGCCGCGAATTTTCGACATTTGTGCGAGGCCCAATGCATGAATTTCATCGGCGCTCGGTTGAATGGTCGCGAATGCGCGTACCAGCGTCGGATAGCATTCCGCGCCGTTCGGGTTATAGCTCAATGCAATTTCTTCTCGCGCTTTCCCGAGGTACTCGCTTTCAATGAAATCGGCATAGCGATTTATTGCCGGTACGATTTCCTCGTCGAAAATCGTCTGCACTTTGCCGTCGAAGACTTCATCCTCCGCCCGCGCGCCCATCGCGAGGAACGGCGAATTGTCGTCACGCAGCCCACGCACTTCCTCAGGCACAGCTTCTACGGTCAAGCGCGGAGCACTATAGCCCATCTCCAGGCCTTTCCTAAGATTCGCAACTTCATTGTCGATAAATTGATCAACCTCACCCAGTCTCGCCAGAGCCTGTTCTTTCAAGTCATCGGATTCGAGAGGCTGGATATCGAATACAAACGGCATGCCTCTGTACCACGCGGTTGTCGTGCTGGTTCCCCACAGCTCACTGCGGCAGATTCGGCTGGCCTGCGAGGCAGCCAACTGTTCGTGGAGAATTCCAAAAGTGCCCCAATCGCGACTGCCGACATCGGTCGGCTCACCGATCGCGTCGAGTTCGGCAAGCCAGGCGTCTTCCCGGCCATGCCAGTCCGCGAGCGCTTCAAGCGAGTTATCGTACAGCCGGTCATGACGCGCGCCCGCTATGGAGTAGCTGGTTGCCATTGACGGATAACGCAACAACATCGCGGCAAGAACCTCGTCAGCAATAGTTTCAATGCTGCGTTGTGCCGGCGCGGCAGCCTGTTCGTCGACGGCTGGCGTTTTTGACTCGCAGGCCGCAAAAAAGAATGCCGCGAATACCGCCAGCGCGATGTGGGTGAGTCGGATCGAGGCAGTACGTGCCATGTGTTTACTCCCGGTAAAAAAATAGATGGTGATTTTGACTAAGTTTGGTTCGCAATAGAATCAGGTCAAACGCTCCCGCAGTTCCTGCCGAAAACGCCGGCTGACCGGTACAACAACATCCGTTCGTCGATGCGTGTCATGGTCTCACGCAAGGGATAGACGCGGCTACCGACGTGCAGGTTGACGTAGTTTCCGCAGGATTCAATCCAGTCAATCTCGTTGATGCGTACCAGGAATTCGCGGCCCAGTTTTTTGACGAGAAATCGATCTGACATGCCGCTTACTGTCACCTCATCCTTGGCTTCGGTCAGAAACCCGGCTTCGCCTTGCAACCGCCGAATCACGAATCGATACAGGTGGACGCGCGCCCAATACATCATGGTTACGTGCGCCAGGGAAAAAACGACACTGAGCCCCAGGTGAGTTGCCGCACTTCGAAACCACTTCGCCGCGCGAACAGGCCACCGATGATCGAACCACACGAGCAGCGGGATCGACAGCGCCATCGCGACGTGGCTGGTGGCCTCAAGTACGAATGGCTCACGTACATCGAAGCCGGCGGCCTGGCGGCCGCGCTCGATAAGCTCCGTACCCAGATTGGAAACAAAGCTGACCAGCACGATCAGCATGATGAGAGCAAAC
>JALHUQ010000399.1 GCA_022866645.1 Woeseiaceae bacterium
GCCCACAAATACCGTTTCTGAATGTCAGTTAACCGCAGCGCCAGATTCAATCAGTGTTGCACTCCGGCGGAGCTTATTGCTTCATGTATCGATCGAAAAACGCGATGCTGTCCTTGACCGCATCCAACTGCACCGGGTCGGGCGCATACACGCCATCCTTATTGCGCTTCACATAGACAAAACCATGGACATCATGCTCGTAGGTTTTCCATTCGGCTTCCTTGCCCGATTCGTGTAACAGCTCGTAGCTGACCTTGAAGATACCTTGCAGCTCATCGGTGTTACGGCCCTGCACGAAGATCGGCGTGGTGATCGTACTGATTCGCTTGAGGGCAATATCCAGATTAATTCGATCACGAACTTTCTCGGACTCCCGCATCAGCATGCTCTCGATATCGAGCAAGCCGCTTTCGGGATTCACATGCGCGGTATCGTCGGCTGTCAGCACAAGAAACTCGTGGCTCGCTGGCTCACTCGCAATGGCTGCTTTCAGTCCATGGTATTCGGAGGTGATCTTCAATGCCATTTCGCCACCATGGCTCATGCCCATGTAGCCAACCCGCTCGGCATCCACGTAAGGCAGCGTCTTCACATGATTTATGATTGATATGACGTCCTCGTACTCGAGTGGACCGCGATTTAGCAACTGCCGGCCCTGACGAATATCCTCAACCAGCCCGTCATACTTGTTATAGGCCAGCTCCACCTCTGCCCGGTAGCGCATCCAGCCGACGGCGTAACCGGCCTTGAGGAACTGCTCCTGCGTCCAGCTTTGATTCCGGGTTGCCTCCAGCACCCAGTCCATGCCACCGCCGCCATTACCGGAGGCAAACAGCACGATTGGAAACGGTCCGTCACCCGCTGGCTTGCGTATACCCACGGGCGTGTACAGTCCATCAATGGTTTCTACGTAGGTTAAAAAGACAGGGTATTCCGAATCCTGCACCGGCTCCTCGATGACTACTTGCGCAGGATCGACAGCAGCGGCGTCGACAACAGCGGGCGCCGTCGTTGCGTCTACGCCCGCATTGCAGCCGGCGATGCCAAACGCTGCAGCGATGAGCAAAAACAATTCGGGTTTTAGAACCAGGTATTTCTTCATGACGACGATAACTCCCACAGTTGGCTGCCAGGCAGGGACTGATTAAGGGGTGGATTTGGAAGCCATATTACTCGCGTAGCACCGAATAATGCAATCGTTTGCACGGTTTTCTGGCGTCTAAGCGTCTGCGTCCGACTGCAACAAATTGTGCCTTAAAGTCTCCGCGTCCAGTTCATTCTCCCAGCGGCTTACGACCAATGTTGCGACGCCGTTACCGATGATGTTGGTCAGGGCGCGGCATTCGCTCATGAACTTGTCGATACCCAGCAAAATTGCCAGCGATTGAATGGGTATTGCCGGGAATACGGTCAGCGTGACCGCGAGCGTGATGAAGGCAGTGCCACTGACGCCGGATGCGCCTTTTGAGGTCAGCATGGCGAACAGTAAAAGCCCAAGGATATCGCCCGGCGACATATGCGTATTGGTTGCCTGTGCCAGAAATAACGCGGCCAGCGTAATGTAAATATTGCTGCCATCGGTATTAAAACTGTAGCCCGTGGGGAATACCAGGCCGACGGTTGATTTCCGCGCGCCCATTTTCTCCAGTTTTTCCATCATCTGTGGCATCACAGTTTCGGATGAACTGGTGCCGAGCACGATGAAGATCTCGTCCTTGATAAACGCGAGGAAACGCAGAATTGAAAAGCCGAAGAAATACGCGACAAGACCAAGAACGCCGAAGATAAAGACCGCTGCCGTCAGGTAAAAAGTCATGATCAGTTCGACCAGATTCCACAGTGACACGGCACCGTAAGCACCGACCGTGAAAGCAATTGCTCCCAGTGCGCCCAACGGTGCGGCCCGCGAGACAATTCGAATGATGCCGAAAAAGAACTGCGTGGCATCGCCGACATTTTTGGTCAGGCGCTCACGCAGTTCGCCCTTCATTTGACTGATGGCAAACCCTGAAAGTATCGCAATCATCAACACC
>JALHUQ010000056.1 GCA_022866645.1 Woeseiaceae bacterium
CGAATACGGTCGATGTCGCGAGTGCGATGTAGAAATCAACCCAAAGCGCCTCGAGTTTGATCCGACGACGATTTATTGTATTGAATGTGCAAGTAAGAGAGAGGCGTCATTGGAATAATGACCTGGGCATAGCCGCGAGAATAATTCAGCGGCCTGTAAAGCAAGAATTCCCTTGTTTTTTGCCGGCTTGGGCGCTACTTTCCCCGGCACGACGTTGATGGGGACGAGTAGGCAGCCCGATCAGGATGCAGCGACCGGAGGACAGTGCGAGCTCCGGGCCTGACCCTGCCGAACATCACCCCGGAGTCGCCACCTGAAAGGCTTTGCTGATCCAGCAAACCTGGGTAAGGCTGGCCGGCTGGCTCACGAGACGAGCGACGGGCTCCGTGCCCATGAGGTGGCCATTCCCCAGGGGAGTGCGCCGTGAAACCGGGTGGTACCGCGAAGAATTCTCGCCCCGGAGTTAAGGTGACAGTGACCATAACTACTCTTTGGAGTTGTGGTCACTGTCACCTTAACTCCGGGGTTTTTTTATTATTGGAGTTGATGTTTTGTCATTTAAAGAAGTTCAGGGTCGATACGATGGTCCGGCGCTCGAAACCGAGGTGCTGGAGTTCTGGCGTGAGCAGGATGTGTTCCGCAAGACGCTGCAGTTAAGCGAAGGAAAGCCCCAATTCAGCTTCAACGAAGGACCGCCGACGGCCAATGGCAAACCCGGCATTCACCATGTGCTGGCGCGCAGCTTCAAGGACATTTTCCCGCGTTACAAAACCATGCAGGGCTATCACGTGCCGCGCAAGGCCGGCTGGGATACGCACGGTCTTCCTGTTGAGCATGAAGTCGAGAAAGAACTCGGCATCTTCGATAAAAAAGAGATCGAAGCAAAAATTGGCGTTGCCGAATTCACGAAGCGCTGCCGCGACTCGGTCATGCGCTACATCGGTGACTGGGAGAAGATGACCGAGCGCATGGGATTCTGGGTCAACCTCGATGAGGCCTACTACACGCTCAACAACAGCTACATCGAGTCGGTCTGGAACTTGCTGCAAAAGATCTGGAACAAAGACCTGATCTATCGCGGTTATAAAGTCGTTCCTTACGATCCGCGTATCGGTGCCACGCTGTCGTCGCACGAACTGGCGCTCGGCTACAAAGACGTTGAAGATCCCTCGATCACCGTGCGCTTTAAAATGCAGGGCGAAGAGAATACCTACTTCCTCGTCTGGACGACCACCCCCTGGACATTGCCCTCGAACCTCGCGCTCGCCGTTGGCAACGACATTGACTACAGCTTTTGTGAGTCGGATGGTCAGACGCTGATTGTTGCGGAGGCGCTGCGCGCTGCGGTGTTCCGCGACATCGAACATTCTGTCATCAAGACAGTGAAAGGCCGCACGCTGATCGGTACTCGTTACGAGCAACTGTTCACCTACCTCAACGTTGACGCTGCGAACGCGTTCCAGGTCTTTGCGGCTGACTTTGTCAGCACCGAAAGCGGTACGGGCATTGTGCACACAGCGCCGGCCTACGGTGTCGACGATCTCGCGCTGGGTCAGGCGAACGATTTGCCGGTTGTCCATGGTGTTGGTCTCGACGGACATTTCATCGATGAGGTTGAACCGGTCAAGGGACTGTTCTTTAAGGACGCCGATAAACCGCTGATCAGAATTCTCAAAGAGCGCGGCATGATGTTTCGTTCGGAGCGCTACCTGCACAGCTATCCCTTCGGCTGGCGTACCGGCGACCCGATCCTCTATTACGCGAAAAACGCCTGGTACATTCGCACCTCGAATTTTCGAGATCGCATGGCGGAGCTTAATCAAACCATTAATTGGGTTCCCGACCATATTAAAGACGGTCGCTTCGGAAATTGGCTCGAGAATAATATCGACTGGGCGCTGTCGCGCGAGCGATTCTGGGGTACGCCGCTACCGGTCTGGACGGACGGTGGGGATGACTACCTCTGCATCGGTTCGGTTCGCGAACTCGAAGAGCTGACGGGCAGGGAGCTCAGTGAGCTCGATCTGCATCGGCCCGCTGTCGACGAAATCACTTTTGAAAAAGATGGCAAGACCTGGCAGCGCGTACCGGAGGTGATTGATTGCTGGTTCGACTCGGGCGCGATGTCGTACGCACAGTGGCACTACCCGTTCGAAAATGAAGACAAATTCGAAAAACATTTCCCTGCCGATTACATCTGCGAAGCGATCGACCAGACGCGCGGCTGGTTCTACACACTGCACGCCATCTCGACACTGGTATCGGACAGCGTTGCGTTCAAGAACTGCATCTGTCTCAACCTGATCGTCGATAAAGACGGCAAGAAGATGTCGAAGTCGGTTGGCAACATCATCAACCCTTATGACGTGTTCGATACCGTGGGTGCTGATGCCCTGCGCTGGTACTTCCTTGCGCGTCTCTCGCCGGACGTGCCAAAGCGCGTTTCGGTGGAGATCGTGGCCGATGTCGCGAGTTCATTCATCAACACGTTCTGGAATACCTACGGTTTTTTTGTTCTCTACGCGCGCCTCGACGAAGTGGACCTCACTCGCCAGATCGCGCCCGAGGACCGACCCGAAATCGATCGCTGGGCTCTGGCGCTGCTGCACGAGACGATCACCACCGTCACCGAGTCGCTCGATAACTTCGATGCGAAGACGGCGGGCGAAGCGCTGGAATCCTTTGTTGATCAGCTGAGTAACTGGTATGTGCGCCGCAATCGGCGGCGCTTCTGGAAGTCGACCGACGCGGAAGATACGCAAGCGGCCTACCTTACCTTGTACGAGTGTCTGACCGCCGCGCACAAACTGATGGCGCCGTTCGTACCGTTTCTTGCCGAAAATGTTTACCAGAACCTCGTCAGAAGCGTCGATGCTTCCGCGCCGGAGTCAGTGCACATGACGCAATGGCCGGTGGCGGATCCGTCGTGGCGAAATGACGAGTTGCTGTTCGATATCGACGTCGTGCAAAAGGTCGTTGGACTGGCACGCGCCGCTCGCGGTCAATCGGGTGTTCGCACGCGGCAGCCACTGTCGCGTTTGTTGGTTCGTGCGCCCAGCGATGGCGCAGCCAAAGCACTCAATAGTCATCAGGAGCAGATTCTCGAGGAGCTCAACGTCAAGGCGATCGAATTCATTGCCCGCGACGCTGAACTCGTCAACTACCGCATCAAGCCGAATCTGCCGCGTATCGGCAAACTGTACGGCAAGCTCATCCCCGTTATCCGGAAGGCACTTGAAGAGGCTGATGGCGGCGCGATCGCGAGCGCCGCCGCAAGTGGCGATACCTTCGACATAGTCGTCGGCGATCAGACGATCACACTGGAAGGCCAGGACGTACTCATTGAGACCAGTTCGGCCGAAGGCTACGCCTGCGCCGAGGACTCCGGCTTCCTCACGGCGCTGGATACCACTCTGAATGAGGAATTGATTCAGGAGGGCTACGCCCGGGAACTCGTTCGCTCTATCCAGGATGCCCGCAAGCAGGCGGGTCTCGAAGTGTCGGATCGCATTACCCTGGGTGTTTCAGGTTCCAAAGCGGTGGAAACGGCGTTAATCAAACATCGCGACTACGTTATGAGCGAAACGCTCGCGACGCGTTGGGAAGTGGGTCAGGAAGACCCGCTGTACTCGGCGAAACGTGAGCTCGATGAGGACCACTGGACAATCGAAATATCCCGGTAGCGGAGTTTCAGCAAATCTCCGTCGACGGTCATCGCGGTACGAAGCGTGACCGAGGATTTCCCCCGGACCGCGCCGCTCGACCTTCGGTTATTCGCACTTGCGCGATGTTTAGGAAACCTGCTATAAAAACAGTGCGCAACATTTTGAAAGATAGGGAGTATGTAGAAGGATCTCGGGCTCTGCAGGGGGCCGGACCACAGGAGGTGGTCGGCTCCAATAAAAAAAGCGTACAAGCCGCGGAGAGGGTATGAGCGGCAATACAATAAAGAAACGCTGGAGTGGCAATGACGAACCACCTTGAACGCTTTCACGCCGCACTCACGGTGCTGGCTGGGCATGGCCATATAAAACAAAGACTTATCAAAGCTTACGAAGAAAATCTCGTCGGCATCAACGAAGACGAGCTGCCCATATCGCTGAAGCAGTCCTTCACGGACCTAAGGCGGCAGATGCACAGCGTGACGCCTCTCAATGGCGAAGGCCCAATTTGCGCGTCAGTTCGAAAGATGTCGTTTGAGGAAGCCAGTGAGTGTGCGGCGTTGGTCGTCACTTTATACGGCGGGATCGCACGATTGCAGGATGACACCCAGGTCAATCTGCCGCTGACGGATCGCAATGAGGCTCGGGTTCCGCCCTTCCTGGTCAAATCAGTCAGCTGACCCGACTAGTTGATTTTGATCGGGTAGTAGACGTAGGTCACGAGCTCATCTTCCGGCACCTTGCCGGGATCGCTCACATAAGACTCCCACGCGGCGCCATCACGTTCGATACCGAGCGCGGCCAGATAGGCAGATATCTTTCGGTGCGTGTCCGTTAGCTTTATGTAAGATCCGGTATGCCGGACCCGAACGACGGGGCCTGCATAGCTGGTGCCAATCTTGACGCCAGCGCCGTCTCGCGGCGTGTCGTCCGTCATACCGCGAATCGGGATGGCGGCATCGAAGGCCAGTTGAGAGCCGTTAAAACGACGGGTAATTGACAAGGGCGCACCGGCGTCAGACAAACCGTTGTGGTCCATGAATGTCAGAATCTGAAAATACGCTTTGCCCAAAGCGTCCGATATCGCTGCGGGTTCGGGTCGCGAGCTTGTGGACAAATACGCGATATCGTTGGCTTCGACGACGATATGTTCGATTTCAATATCGCTGAAGTCGGCCGCGGGCAGGCTTTCGGCGAGTTCTTTCAGGGCAGCGAGACCGTCGTGGTAGTCGCGAGCGACGACGCCACCAAGCATCGACGCAAAATATCGGCCCACGATATTCATGCCGTAGTCGGCTTCAAAACCCCAGGTGATGATCGTCGTGCCGACACCGGGCGTCAGCGTAAACCACGATTTCGCCGCACCGGGCTGCCCTTTGTTGATCGCTATTCCGACGTATTCGTAGGGACGGCTTTCCGTGATGATCTGAGTTCCGCTGCCGATGATAGCGCCGTCCCAGGTGACGATAGCCCCGACACCCCTGTTCGCACCCGAATAGAGAAAGCGCGCGTTGGCATCGGTATCTGCCCAGGGGGACCAAAGCGAAAAGCGCCGGAAGTCGTTGACGAGTGCAAATACCGTTGCCGGGTGCGCATCGATCTCAGTGCTTACCACAATCTGATTCGTCCGCGGCAGGGCGAATCCGATTATGATCAGTAGCGCGAGAGTAGCGCCGATTCCGTAAATCAGTTTTTGCACGTTTGCAGCGTTCCGTTGTTTTTTGTCGGGGCGCGATTATTCCACAGATAGGTTTCATTGGGCACAATGCGCGTATGACAGGCAACAATAACTCTTCCCTGCCGATCGGGGTATTCGACTCCGGTGTCGGCGGTTTAACGGTATTGAAAGCCATTCGCGAGACCCTGCCCCACGAAAACCTTGTCTATCTGGGGGATACAGCGAGGTTGCCCTACGGAACCAAGAGCCCGGAATCCATCGCCCGATATGCGACCCAGGCTACCGCCAAACTGCTGCTGCACGACATCAAAATGCTGGTTATCGCGTGTAACACGGCTTCAGCGGTGGCACTCGATGTGCTGAAAAAACAAATGGCTCCGATTCCGGTGCTCGGTGTTGTTGAGCCGGGTGCCAGGGCCGCAGTGGCGGCACGACCCGGCGGGTCGCACCTGGTATTGGCTACCGAGGCGACTGTGCGGCTGGGTGCATACCGACGGGCAATATCGGCGCTGGACCCCAAGGCCCGCATCAAAGAGCAACCCTGCGAGTTGCTCGTGTCGTTAGCTGAGGAAGGATGGACGGAAGGCGACATCGCAGATTCCATCGTACGTCGCTATCTGCATGAGGCTCAGAAAGATGGCTTCGAAGCGGACAGCATTATCCTCGGCTGCACTCATTTTCCGTTGCTGCGCAACGCGATTTCGGCCGCCGTCGCCGATACGGTAGCGGTGGTTGATTCGGCGAACACGACAGCGGCTGTCGTCCAACAGACCTTACGATCGACCGGCAGTCTCGCCACCGGTCGGGACCCCGGCACTCTGACCTTACTTGCCACCGACGGAATCGCACGATTCGCGCGCGTCGGGGGCCAGTTTCTGGGCACAGCGCTCACCGCGGACGATGTTCATCTCGTCGATCTTTGAGCGCGCACGACTTGGCCCGTATGCAATAATGCGGGGTCGAATCAGCTTCAGGGGGAAGCCGTGAGTTTCAGGAATTTTTTGCGCCAGTCAGGCGCTGCCATATCCATATGTCTGTTCGTTGTAGCCTGCGGCAAAGAACCGGCACCGGAACCCGAGTTTCAGCCCTTGCAGGTGGTCGAACCCCGGCCTGAGATCTACGCAGACTTTACGCTTACGTCCGATCTCAGCGAGCTCAGTGAAAATCAGAAAAAAATGATCGGCTTGCTGATCGACGCCGCACAAATCATGGACGATCTCTATTGGCGTCAGACTTACGGTGACGATTACGAGTCCTGGCTGGAATCGATCGCCGATGCGGATACGCGGCGATTCGCGGAGCTGAATTACGGCCCATGGGACCGACTGGACGGGGACAAGCCTTTCATGCAAGGCGTCGGCGCCAAACCCCCGGGCGCCAATTTCTATCCCAAAGACATGAGCAAGGAAGAGTTTGAGCAGGCCTATCTGCCAGGGAAGAAGGGACTCTACTCGTTCATTCGCCGAAATTCGGAAGGCGCTCTGACCGTGGTTCCATACAGCGTTGCGTTCGCGGACGAACTCAAAGCTGCAGCGGACCTGCTTCGGGCGGCAGCGAAACTGGCCGAAAGCACCGATTTCGCCAGTTACCTGAAGCTCCGGGCGGCTGCGTTGATCAGTGATGAATATCAAGTCAGCGACATGTTCTGGATGGATGTCAGGGACAATGACATTGACGTCGTCATTGGACCCATCGAAACCTACGAGGATGCCCTGTTCGGCTATCGTGCCTCCTATGAGGCCTATGTGCTGGTCAAGGATCTCGAGTGGAGCAATCGGCTGAGTCGTTTCGCAGATTTTCTACCCGCGCTGCAGGAAGGCCTGCCAGTCGCCGATGAATACAAGTGGGAAACGCCGGGTGCGGACTCCGACCTGAATGCTTACGACGTGGTTTATTACGCCGGCGCCAGTAACGCCGGTGGTAAGACCATCGCGATCAATCTTCCCAACGACGAGGCCGTGCAGCTATCGAGAGGAACGCGACGTCTACAGCTCAAGAACGCGATGCGGGCCAAATTCGACAAAATCGTCGAGCCGATCGCCGATGTTCTCATCGACGAGTCACAGCGCAAGCACATTACGTTCGATGCTTTTTTCGCCAACACGATGTTCCACGAAGTTGCTCATGGTCTTGGCATTAAGAACACGATCGATGGCCGTGGCACGGTGCAGGATATGTTGCTCGAAGTGTCGTCCAGCGTCGAAGAGGGCAAGGCCGACATTCTGGGCTTGTACATGATCACCGAGTTGCACAAGGCCGGCGAGCTCGGCGATGTTGATTTGCGGGACTACTACGTGACGTTCATGACCAGCGTGTTTCGCTCGATCCGTTTCGGCGCGTCCAGCGCGCACGGCAAAGCAAATATGGTGCGTTTCAATTTCTTTCTCGACAGTGGTGCGTTTGTGCGCGATGCCGAATCGGGACGTTATCACGTCGATTTCCAGCAGATGGAAACGGCGATGACGAATTTGTCTCGGTTGCTACTGACATTGCAAGGCGACGGTGACTATGCGGGTGTGGTCAAGCTGACAGAATCGCGCGGCATCATCGAGCCGGAGTTGCAGGGCGACCTCGACCGGCTGACCGACGCCAATATTCCAGTCGATATTACTTTCCAGCAAGGCGTTGCCGAACTTGGCATCAACTAGCGCTCGCAGCGGGGCAGCAAAAATGAAAACCATAACAACAATGCTCATCGCGGTCTTCGTACTGTCGGCATGCGGCGAAAAATCAGAGCCAGCCGCGACGACGGTGCGAAAAGCGAGTTGGGAAGAATTTGCCGCGACAACTGTCGCTGCCTACTACGCAGCGAATCCTGAGGCCGCCGTTTACGCAGGATTGCACGAATATGACGGTAAAATGTCGGACGTTAGTCTGGCGGCAAACGAGAAGTACGCATTGTGGATCGACGGCGTTATCGCCGAGGCGAATTCCTACGACTCCCTTGGCGGCATTGAAGCGTTCGAGCGCGATTACCTGTTAACGGCACTTGAAGGGGAGTTGTTCTGGATCCGCGACTCCGGATTTGCGACCAATAACCCGGTCTATTACGCCTCTGGAATCAGCGCGGACATTTACATCGACCGCGAGTACGCGC
>JALHUQ010000400.1 GCA_022866645.1 Woeseiaceae bacterium
GAAATGGAAGTCCAGGAGACCACACCACAGTCTTTTGAAGGGATAGATATTGCACTGTTCTCAGCAGGTTCTGAAATCAGCCATCACTTTTCGCCGATTGCAGCGCTCGCCGTGATGTTTCCTATGCGCGGTGACGACGGACTGGATGCCGTGCGGCGATTTGTATGGATGTCGACGCACGAAGCGGAGGTTTTGCTCGGTCCTTCGCGCCCGATCCTGTTGCTCAGGAAACGCCCGGTCATCGGCTTAGCCGACAACGTTGCGCCGGGTCTGAAAGAAATCGGCGTTTTTCTTCCCTATAGTCCGCTGCACGATCTGTTGTTAAGTGATTTCGACGGGCCGCTGGTCGCGACGTCCGGAAATATCAGTGGCGAACCGGTGCTGACAGAAAACGACGATGCGTTGTTGCGCCTCACGAATATTGCGGATGCCTTCCTGCACCACGATCGGCCGATCGTGAGGCCGGCTGATGATCCGGTCTGTCGGACCATCGCGGGTCAGATTCGACCGATACGCATGGGGCGTGGCTCTGCGCCCTGCGAGATGCAGCTGCCCTGGCGTTTACATGAGCCGGTGCTCGCCGTTGGCGGACAGATGAAGGGCACGATCGCCCTCGGATGGGATGATCGTGCTGTCGTCTCGCCGCACATCGGTGAAATGGACAATCCCAGGAGTTTTGATGTCTTCGAGCAGCTGATCGAAGACCTGCAGGCCTTGTACGGCGTCCGCGCGCAAAGCGTTGTGAGCGACGCGCATTCGGGATACACGACGCATCGATGGGCCAGACGGCACGGCTTGCCTTTCAGCACTGTGTTTCATCACCAGGCTCATGCATCGGCGCTGGTTGCAGAGTCAGGCAGGGACGGGCAGTGGTTGATGTTCACCTGGGACGGAGTCGGACTGGGCGAGGATGGATCCTTGTGGGGCGGCGAAGCGTTGCTCGGCAGCGCCGGCGACTGGCGACAATTCGCAAGCTTTCGACCATTTCGTTTGCCGGGCGGCAATCTGTCCGGACGCGCGCCGTGGCGTAGTGCCGCCGCGCTCAATTGGGAGTGTGGCAACACCTGGGATCGAGTACCCGACGACGATGGCCTCGCCCGATCAGCATGGTTGAAAGGCCTGAACAGCCCGGCAACCAGCGCAGCTGGCCGGTTGTTTGACGCTGCTGCCGCCATCGTTTGCCACTTGCCGAACGTTAGCCACGAGGCGCAGGGCCCTATGTTGCTCGAATCTTTGTGCACCTACCGACAGTCGCCGATCGTGTTGCCACTGGACCGTGATAGCAAAGGGATATTGCGGTCGGATTGGGCGCCCTTGCTGCCGATGCTGGCCGACGAAAAAATGGCGCCTGGCCTGCGCGCCGAAATATTTCATTGCAGCCTGGCGGCGGTGATCCTCGATCAAGCCGTCGCTGCGAGGTCGTTGCACAAAATCGACCGCGTCGGTCTGACAGGTGGCGTGTTTCAGAATCAATTTCTTACCGCACTAGCCGTCGATCTCTTGACGGACAACGACTTCGATGTGCGTCTGCCACTCATGCTGCCCTGTAATGATGCAGCACTCAGCTTTGGTCAGATAGCGGAGTTCGCGGCGAGAGGCGAGAGGGTATAAGAACAATGGAAGACACACGAATCTCGCTTGCGCATGGCAACGGCGGCCGCTACATGCGCGAACTCATCGAGCAGGTATTTGCGAAACACTTCGGCGCGTCGGAGATCAATGTTGAGGCAGACGCCGTTCATATTGCGCTCGGTGCGGGCGACGTACTGATCACGACGGACGGATTTACCGTGCAGCCGCTGGAATTTCCGGGTGGTGATATAGGCTCGCTAGCCGTGCACGGCACAACAAATGATCTTGCCGTCGCCGGCGCAAGGCCGAAGTTCCTGACACTGAACGCGTTCATCGAAGAAGGTTTTGAAATAGCAGTCCTCGACCGGATCATCGCGAGTCTTGCATTGGCCGCGAAGGAATCCGGCGTAAAAATTTGTGCTGGCGACACGAAAGTCCTGCGGCGCGGTGAGGGCGGTGGCTTGTATTTGGCGACTACCGGCGTCGGCATCCGTTTGCCCGGCGTCATACCGACGATGGACAAGATCCGTGTCGGTGATGTCATCATCGTCAGCGGCTCCGTTGGCGACCACGGTACGGCCGTCATGCTGGCTCGTGAAGAATTTGGCTTGCGTGGCGATCTGATCTCCGACGCAGCTTCGGTGATGCCCTTGACGGAGCCGCTGCTCGCGTTGGACGGATTGCGTTTTATGCGCGATCCGACGCGTGGTGGCATCGCGTCCATCGCTCACGAGATCAGTCGTGCGACCGGGTTGGGTGTGCGATTTGAAGCCAGCATCCCGGTCAAGGAGCAGGTGCAGTCAGTATGTGACATGCTCGGCTACGATCCCTATTACCTGGCCTGCGAAGGGCGGGTAGTCGCGGTCATTGCCGAGGATCAGTTCGAGCGTGCCCTGGACCTCTGGCGCCAACTGCCGCAAGGCCGTGACGCCGCACGCATCGGCCGAATTACAGCCGCCAGCAATCGCGTCATTCTCGAAACCGCACTCGGTGGGGAACGTTTCCTCGAAGAACTCGAGGACGATCCGCTGCCTCGAATCTGTTAATAGAACCGATCGGCGTGGAAATTCTATATCTCATTCTCGTCTTGCTCGTTGTGACCCGAGTTTTTGCTGAACTCGCGGAACGGGTCAGGCTACCGGCTATCGTCGGTGAGTTGGTCGCCGGCGTGGCGCTGGGTGTTCTGTTGCGTCTCTCTTATGATCCACTGACGTTTCTGACCGCGGCCTGCGAAAGCGAAACCTACACGTCGCTCGTCAGCCTGGGTATGTTCTTCCTGATGTTACTGGCCGGCATTCGCATGGAACCGCTGGAATTTGCCCGCACGTCGAAGTCGGCTATTGTAATCGCGCTTGGCGGCATGCTTGTCCCTCTCGCTGCTGGTTTTGCACTTGGGCTCAGCGTACTACCGGAGTCACCGATCAAGCTGGTGCAGAGCCTGTTTCTCGGCACAGCCCTCGCCATTACCGCGGTACCAGTCGCCGTACGCATCTTCATGGATCTCGGGCAACTCGACTCCACGGTCGGCAAGACAGTTATCGCCGCAGCGCTCTGGGACGACTTGCTGAGTCTTTTTCTACTCGCGTGGATGCTAGCGGCGCTCGGTGAGGGATTCTCCGGGTCTTTTCAACCGGCGCACGTGTTCTGGTTGCTGGGCAAAGCGGCGCTATTCTTCGCCGTGACCATTCCGGTCGGATTTTTCGTTTTTCCACTGGTTGGAAAATATCTCCAGCACCTGCACTTTCCGGAGGTCGATTTCAGCATGTTGCTGATCGCCGCGCTCGCGTACGCGGTGTTCGCAGAAATGATGGGGCTGCACTTTATCCTGGGTGCTTTCATTGCCGGTATGTTTTTTCATCCAAAGGTTGTTGCTGCGCCTGTGTACGAACGGGTCGAGCAGCAGATGTCGGGTATCACTTCCGGTTTTCTCGGCCCGATCTTTTTTGTGTCCATAGGACTGCATCTGGATTTCATTGGCATCAGCCAGGTGCCAGGGTTCGTCGTCGTGCTAATCCTGATCGCATTCGTCAGCAAGCTTGTTGGCTCCGGGCTGCCGGCTTACTGGCTGGGCCTGTCGCAGCGCGAGTCGCTGATGGTCGGTTTCGGCATGAGCGGTCGCGGCGCGGTGGAACTGATCGTCGCCGGCGTTGCGCTCGAAGCAGGATTATTTCTGCAACCGCAACCCACTCCGCCGATTGTGGCGAGCCTGTTTTCGGCGATTGTCATGATGGCGTTGGTCACCACCATCGCGACGCCAATCATGCTGCGCTGGCTGGCGTCACGCCCGGAGTAAGCATCAGCCGGCTGACATCATCACATCGTCAGCTACCTGATGGCGGGGCGTTAGTTCGACGCGCTGCAGAGTCATCTCGTCGCCACTAATCAGGCGTGTTCGAAAGTCACCACAAGCCGCGCACAGCAGGCGATTCGGTTTTGCCGGTGACTCGGCGCCGCATTCTGTGCAAGTAACAATGACTTCGCCGTATTCAATGAACAACTCGGCCGCTTCAGCGACGGTACCCGCCACCGCGAGCGGGTAGGCTTTGCGCAGTAGTTCAGGTTCGATGCCGGACAGCGGGCCGACTTTCAGAAAAACCTGATCGACACTGGCAGCATTGTGTTGCCTGGCAATGGTTTCTAATTGCTGCAGCAGTGACAAGCAGACTGAGAGCTCATGCATCAGCGGCCTCGGTCTGCCTGAACAAGGCGCGGCGACTCATTGTCTTCTCGTTGTGCGCAGGATTGAAAACTTCTTGCATGACTTCCTGTGCGATGTCCCGGGCCGTAATTTGATCGGGGATGTCACCGACGGAGCTGAATAGTACGGCGCTGAGGAACGTTCCAAGCTCTTCATCACAAGCCGCCGTGAATTCAATCGGGCCGGATGGCAAGCGCACCGTAATCTTGCTGCCCGCTGGAAAGGTCGAGCCAATGCCGGCTTTAAGAAGGATGACGAGATTCATGAACCAGGGTGTAATCAGCACACCAAGCTGGTGCTCGTTGAACGGACAAAAACCTATCGCCTCGACTTCGAGCGCCTGATTAACAAACGGCAGGCCCTGCATCCTCTCGCGCCGAATCGAAATGTATCGTTCGACCAGCGCGTCACTTGAGATTACGGTCGGCGCATTCAAGTCAGCGACTCGCGGGAAGGAACGCGTCCGGGTCTGCATCGCATTGAGGGCAGCGCCAATGAACGGGCAGATCGAGAACTGGTGTTCCGGGCGGAATCTGGTTTATATCGTCTCCGACTGCCGGGTCATACACATACGAGCAAATCTTGCACTCAAGCTTTGTGTCATCGGCGAGGCGATTCATGCGCCGTCCGGCCAGTAAGGCAGCAGGATTTCACTCAGACGATCCGCGGAGTCTCGAATATCTTCGGCTGCCGCGACCACAACTTGCGGCACGTCGGTTACTTCGAGCGTATTCAGGATCAGCTTGCCCATTGAATTGAAATAGCGAACCCACCAGACATTGTCACTCTGCGTACTGATAACCTCGCACTTCCCATAGGCGCGCGACAGTACGTCGATCGGTCCGCGGCCGAGACGTTCGTCGATGAATTCCAACTCCGTCTGAGTAAGGGGGAGCAAGGTAAGATTGATCGAATGCGTGTTGCCGCTGCGCTCAAAATCACGACGACGATCCTCAAGCTCCACCAATATCGGCATTGCGTTTTGCACGTCCAGTGACGACGCATTTTGTGTCGCGTCGACCGGCTGCGTCTTCTCGCGTTTTGCGGTCACGATATGTGGCACGGCCGCGACCTCCAGCAAGTCGATCGCTACCTCGCCATCGTCATCGAAATAAAAGGTCCGCCAGATTCCAGCCAGTACAGATTCCTGTACCTTTGCGCGCGGCGTGCCGTCATACGTAATGCTCACTTCACCTTCGCCGAGTATCTGATTGACGAGCTTGCGACTGTCGTCATCGATTTGGGTCAGATTGGCGAGTTGCCGATGCTGGGTGTTGTTGCAATCCACGAGAGCACTCTTAAGCCAGCGCATCGCCGCACTGGCGTCTGCGAGATGTAACACTTCTTCAGGAGCGGGCATAAGCGGCGGATCGTAACGCGCCATGTCGCCTGGCATGTCTATGTAGGACGGCGCCTCGCCCAGCTTGCTCTGCTGACTGCCGGGACCGACCACGCGAACTGGAATATCGTTTATATTCATAGTGTTAAGCCGAAACGACGGGAATGCTGAAGCCGGGCGCGCGGCGCACCGGCGCCGTAAACATGGCGTTGATTTGCGACAGGTAGTCGACCCAATCCTGGATACGGGTGATCGTGCCGACGTACTCGCCATCTCGAATAAATACCAGCGACGGATAGTGAGTGAATCCGTATTGGCGTTTTAATTTCATGCCGGCACCAAAGGTATCGACAACCACTCCAGGGTTGAGTCTGTTATCAAAAGCGGCGACGAGCTCCGGCAGAATGACAGCAACATCCGTTGCGTCCTTGACCGTTTCCGGGTCGCCGGGAAAAAACAATACATTCAGGCCTGGCTGAGCAACAAAGGCGTCGTGATTATCCAGCGAGATCTCCGGGTAGTCGTATTCCGTCATCAGCCGGTCAATTAGTAAACTGGTCATCGTGCATCTCCGCCGTGTGTTGGACGTCCGTCTTCGTAGTCTCGGATACCCAATTCGCCGGGACCCACGAGATCATTGCTACGGAGTGCGCTGTCACGAACTGTGGCGTGCACACCCCATTCCTTGAGAACGTCAAGAGCCAAAGCGATAGCCGCCGGCACCATCTTCCGGACGCTGTCACGCAGGCTGCCGCCGTAGTCATCGAGTAATTCAGGCTGTACTCCAATCAGCGCAAGCTCCTCGGGCAGGTCGCCGGCAAGATCAGCCGAAGACAATACTTCCTGAAAGCCTGTTTGATGCATGCTCATTTTCTTCGCCCCCATGAAACGCGGCACATCATCTCCGCGTATCAGTTTCAGCGTGGCGGGCGGAAGATCGAAATCGACGGCATCGAAAATCAGCAGGCGTTTTGCGTCTCGTACCCAGGGCAGGAGAAAAATTCCCTGCGTACCACCGTCAATGACACGCACATTGTCCGGAAATGAGTATCTCGCGTGCAGCGCCTCAACCGCGCGTATGCCAAAGCCTTCGTCGGCCCAGAGTACGTTGCCAATGCCGAGAATCAGCGTGTCGTAGGCACCTGGATCGCCGTCTGCGACGTTGTGGGTCGCTGTGCTCATGGGACACATAGTCTCACCGTGGATCGGCCGGTCCGTCGTCTTTGAAAGTCCGCCACCCGTCAATCATCGCGCTGATACCATTTTGCCGCGACGCGAAGTCGGCGCGAATGGCCATGTAAATGTGAATGATGATAAACACCAGCATCAGCCACATACCCAGCAGGTGCCACATGCGAACCGTCTGCGAGCTCGCTTGCAGCACGAAGACCCAACCGAAAAGGGTGTCGGCCCAGCTACCCGCACCCGTACCCTGGCTGTACAACGCGAATCCAGTGCACACCATGAACAGTGCCAAAAGAATGTTGGTCAGCCACATGAACAATTGGGCCAGCGGGTTGTGGCCGATATTCTTGCCGGTCTTTCTCGTCATGAACGAATAGAACTTCACTTCGTGCCAAAGACCTCGCCACCAACTGCCGCGCCATACGGGCAATATCAGTAACTCTCGCGAGTACTCGTTGCCCACCATCGCGAAGTAGATGCGAACGAACAGCCCGATCGCAAAGACGAAGGCCGAGCTGAAATGCACGAGTCGCAAATTGCCCATCAGGAAATGGTCGCTGGCCTCGCCACTTAGCGATGGCAAGGGGTTGGCGATCAGGTATCCCGTGATAATCAGTGCAAATATCGAAAGCGCGTGCAGCCAGTGCCAAATGCGCACAGGAACCTGAAACACATAGATTGGGCCCACTAGTTTCTGTTCGTCGCTGATGATTGCCATCTCTGTTCCCCTAGCGCACCTTGACCGTGCTCAATTCTCTGCCGTCGTTAGACATGACGTGCGTCGAACACGCCACACACGGGTCAAAGCTGTGAATGGTGCGTAAGATTTCCAGCGGCTGTTCGGGGTTAGCCATGGGCGTGCCCAGCAGCGCAGCTTCGTAGGCACCAATGTTGCCTGCGGGGTCGCGGGGTGACGCGTTCCAGGTTGTCGGCACGACGCACTGATAGTTCTTTATCTTCGTGTCCTTGATGTGCACCCAGTGTCCCAGTGAGCCACGTGGAGCTTCGCCGAAGCCAACACCTTTGACATCTGCTTCCCAGGTGGAAGGATCGAATTTATCCATGTTCGCCGTTGCCGTATCGCCGCGTTTCAAGTTATCCATGAGTTCGCCGTAAACATCACGCATCTTGTGTGCGGCCCAGGAGGCTTCCAGCCCTCGGGCAGCGGTTCGTCCCAATGTTGAGAACAGCGCGGTGATGGGCAGACTGAGTTCTTCGAGTAGTCCGTTGACCTGAGCCTGAATATCCTCCCGGCCGCGGGCATAGGCGACCAGGTATCGGGCCAGCGGCCCAACTTCCATGGCATTACCACGCCAGCGTGGCGCCTTGAGCCACGAGTATTTGCCGCCTTCATCGATATTTTCGATATTGGTTTTTGTGCCCTTGGTGTTTGGACCGAGTTCGAACTTGGGCTCTGTTACGCCGTCCCAGGGATGCAGCCCGACATTCTCGTCGGAATACTGGTACCAGGAGTGCGCGACAAATTCCTGTACCTGGTCCGGGTCGCGAACATCGACGTCATGCACCGTACCCAAGTCGCCGTTCAAGATCGCACCTTGCGGCAACATCCAACTCTCGTTGGTGTAGTTGTTCGCGTAGGCCGGGAATTCTCCGTAGGACATTACGTTCTTGCCCGAGAGACCGCCGCCAATTGCGCCCCAGTCTTTGTAGAACGAGGCGATGGCCTTGAGATCGGGTAAATAGACCTGGTCGGTAAACGCGATCGACTGCTCAATGATGTCCTTCACCATATTCAACCAGACCATGTTAACGGCGCCGACCGCACCGGTGTCGTCCACATTGATGGAGCAGGGCATGCCACCGACAACCCAGTTCGGATGTGGATTACGTCCGCCAAATATTGTGTGAATCTTGACAATTTCCTTTTGAAAGTCGAGTGCTTCCAGATAATGCGTCGTCGCCATCAGGTTTGCTTCCGGTGGCAGCTTGTACGCGGGACTGCCCCAGTAAGCATTAGCGAAAATTCCGAGCTGACCCGATTCGACAAATCGCCTTAGTTTGTTTTGCACGTTGCTGAAATAACCCGGTGACGAATTCGGCCATGGACTAATTGATTGCTGCAAATCCGATGTAGCCTTCGGGTCTGCACTCAGCGCGCTGACGACGTCGACCCAGTCGAGCGCATGCAAGTGGTAGAAGTGCACGATGTGATCCTGCGTGAACTGTGCCAGCATCATCAAATTACGAATATGGTTGGCGTTGGCCGGGATATCAATCTTCAATGCGTCTTCGACTGCACGTACAGACTGGAGCGCGTGAACACCGGTGCATACACCGCATATGCGTTCGGTGAACGCCCAGGCGTCGCGCGGGTCCCGTCCCTGCAAGATGACTTCAAGGCCACGCCACATATTGCCCGTTGAAACAGCGTTTCGAATCACGTTGTTTTCATCGACGTTCACTTCGATGCGCAGATGTCCCTCGATGCGGCAGATCGGATCAACGACGATACGTTGGCCGCTGGTGTCCAGATCGAACCCGTTCGGTGTGCTTACACTAGCCATTGCTCATCTCCTTGGACGCACGCGGCTTCTTGGCCGTGGCCTTTTGAATAACTGTCGCCGCTGCGTGTGCTGCGACACCGATCGCCGCTGCGCCGGCGAGCGTACCGCCAATCTGGTTCGCGGTTGCTTCCACATTGCCCGTGACATTGAGGTTGCTCACCGGGCTGTAAAAGCTGCCCTTGTCCCAGAAGTTTTCTTCTGCGCAGCCAAGACAACCGTGGCCGGATTTCACGGGCCAGGACAGTCCGCCATTCCACTCGACCGTCGAGCAGGCGTTGTAGGTTGTTGGGCCTTTGCATCCTATTTTGTACAGGCAGTAGCCTTTGCGGGCGCCTTCGTCGTCAAACTTCTCAACAAACTGACCCGCATCAAAATGTGGGCGTCGGTAGCACTTGTCGTGCAGGCGCTGGCCATAAAACATCTTCGGCCGGCCCTGGCGATCGAGTGGTGGCAGCTGGTCAAAAGCAATCATGTAGGTGATGACGCCCGTCATGACCTCTGCTATCGGTGGGCAGCCCGGTACCTTGACGATCGGCTTGTCCAGAATGACCTTGTGTATTGGCGTGGCCCGTGTCGGATTAGGATGGGCTGCTTGCACGCAACCCCACGATGCACAGGAACCCCAGGCGATGATGGCTTTGCAATGATCGGCCATATAACGCAGCTTTTCGACGTAGGGTTTTCCGGCCTGGATGCAATACATGCCATCCTCGTTAAGCGGCGGATTTCCCTCGCAGGCGAGGATGTACTGGCCATCATATTTTTCCACGGTCTGCTGTAGTATTTCTTCGGCCTGGTGACCGGCGGCTGCCATCAGCGTGTCGTCGTAATCGAGAGAAATCATCGACAGGATCACGTCACTGGCCAATGGATTACCTGAGCGTATAAAGGACTCGGTACAACACGTGCACTCCAGACCGTGCAGCCAGATAACGGGCGTGCGAGGTTTGGTTTCGAGTGCATGGGCTATGCGGCCAGCGAACTCTGGCGCGAGCCCCAGGCCAGCTGCCGTCAGGCTACAGAATTTCAGGAAGCTGCGGCGTGTAATACCGTGCCGTCGCATTACGTCGTAGAAGGTCTCGTGAGCGGGCATAACAACACTCCATTTAGGCTGAATATATTCAGCTGGTCGCCTGCCTTGCCAAAAACGGTTGCACTTCCTTGTGTCTGCGTCTTTCCATAGCCGAGGCAGGACCACGCAGCACTGGCAATATTGCTCTTGCGATGCGACGTTGTTTATTGTGGTTGTTACTTACGCGATAGGGTGCGAACGGCTCTGCACATCTAATTGATAGCCTATTAGTAAACGCGCCGTTACAATGCAAGGCCGCAAAAAAACCATCGTTTACAGGAATACACATTCGGAATGAGCGCCAAAACAGCGAATAAGCATCAAAACACGGCCGATACGGCCGACATTCACGAGCTCTACGAGTTGTCGGTACAAAATGTCGAACATGAAATCGAGTTCATACAGGCGACGTTCAAGTCCTTAACAGGGCGAACCGCGTATTTGTTTCGAGAAGACTTCTGCGGCACCGCCAGCGCCTCGTGCCAGTGGGTCCGACAGGGCATCGAATATCAGGCGATTGGCGTTGATATTGATCCGTCAGTTTTGGAATGGGGCCGCAAGAATCGCGTCAGTAAATTGAATCCCGAAGACCAGGCGCGCGTCAGTCTGATCGAATCCAATGTCATGACCGTTGAAACGCCCAAGGTCGACATGCTCGCGGCATTCAACTTCAGTTATTTCATATTCGACACGCGCGATTCGTTACGCGCCTATTTTGAACAAGCCTACAAAGCGCTTAAGGACGACGGCGTATTCTTCTGCGACCTTTTTGGCGGTCCGGAAGCGCAGGAAGAAACAAAAGAAAAGACCAAGCACAAGAAACACGGCTTTTCCTATGTTTGGCATCAAGCCAAGTTCAATCCCATCACCAATTTCATACGTTGCCATATTCACTTTCACTTCAAAGATGGCTCCAAAATCAAGAAAGCCTTCACCTATGAGTGGCGACTGTGGTCCGCGCCGGAAATTCGCGAGTTGTTGCTGGAAGCCGGCTTCAGGAAGGCGACCGTCTACTGGGAAGGCGAAGA
>JALHUQ010000401.1 GCA_022866645.1 Woeseiaceae bacterium
AAGAGTGTAGCTCTCCTGAATACTCAGGCTAAGACCAACGTGACTCAGGCCCTTCAGAATTGTCACCAGCGTAATCGTAAATGCGGCGAAGAAGATGTACACGGGAACAAAGCGCTTTGCTTTTTCCAACGGGTTTTCCTGGTGCAGGATTAGTCGCTGCACACTCACGTAGATCAGAAATGCAATAAGACCCGCTGTCAGCGGAGAGACAACCCAGCTCAAGACTATCGTGCCGACCTTGCCCCATTGCACGGCATCCACACCGATGCCAACTGCAGCGAATCCTACAATGGCTCCAACAATTGAGTGAGTCGTCGATACAGGCCAGCCATTGCGCGATGCGATCAATAACCAGGTACCCGCCGCCAGCAAAGATGCCAACATTCCATATATCAACAAGTCCGGCGAATCGCTCAACAGCTCGGCGTCAACGATACCCGAACGAATTGTCGCCGTGACCTCACCACCGGCAAGTACGGCGCCGAGAAACTCGAAGATTGCTGCGACCATGATCGCTTGCTTGATCGTCAGCGCTTTGGACCCAACGGACGTCGCCATCGCATTGGCAACATCATTCGCGCCTATGCCCCAGGCCATGAATAGACCGAACGCGGCGGCAAGACCGATATAAATGTATTGCGCTTCCATTAACTGCTCCCGAGGTAGCTAGCGCCCCTCGTTTTTGTTATTGATTAGTGAGAGAGCAACAGCTCGAGGCGGCGGCCAACGCGTTCGGCCATATCGGCAATTTCGCCAATTAATTCAATGACTTTGTACATGAATACGGCGTCGACCGGATCCAGGGTCTTTTCTATTCTAAAAAGTGCGGCACGCAATGCCGCTTGTTTTTCGTCGGTGTCTGTTTCAATTCGATCGAGCTCTTCGATCATACTTGTAACCAGCTTGACCTCGGCGCCACGAAATCCTGCTGTGAATAATTCGTCGAGCTCGCGGACGCTTTTTCGCGCCTGCTTCGCGGCATCTACGTTCCGGTCAACGAAGTCAATAAATTGCTCGGCAATTTCGTTGGGTATTTGCATTCTGCGCCCCAACATCAATCCCGAAACGTCCTTGGTACGGTTCGCGATCTTGTCCTGCACCAGCAACAATTCGAGCAAGTCCTGGCGCGGCACCGGCATGAACAGGCTGTTCGGCAGGTTCACTCGAATCTGCTTTTTCAGGTCATCCGCTTTATGCTCAAGTTTCTCTATGGACTCACGCGCCACAAGGACTTTATCCCAGTCGCCTTCGATTGCCGCGGAAAAAAATGGCCTGAGTTGACGAGCACACTGATAGGCGATTTCAATATGTTTTTCCAACGGCCCTACTGGCGATGAGCCGAAAATATTCGAGATAATATTGGCCATTCGGGAGTCCTGCAGACCGGATTTTGGAGTCGCAATCCTAACACAGCATTTGACCCGATTTGTGAACTTCTCCGCGTGCTAAACTTCGCCGCTCGATACAACGGAAACACTGCAGACACCGTTATGGCCTATTGGTTAATGAAGTCCGAACCCGACGTTTTCAGCATCGACGATCTCGCAAAAGCGGGTCGTGAGCAGTGGGACAGCATTCGTAATTATCAGGCTCGCAACATGATGCGTGACGACATGAGAATCGGCGATGAAATATTCTTCTATCACTCGAGCTGTAAGGAGCCGGGCGTTACAGGAATTGCGAAAGTTGCCAGCAAGCCCTATCCCGATCCAACTCAATTCAATAAGAAATCCAACTATTTTGACGCGACCAGTGACAAAGAAAATCCGCGCTGGATGCTGGTCGATGTGGAGTACGTGAGAAAACTGTCGCGCACTATTTCATTGACCGAGATCAAGGCAGAGAAAAGCCTTGCCGATATGATTCTGACTCGCAAGGGAAATCGCCTGTCGATCATGCCCGTCGAGAAGAAGCACTGGAACAAGGTTCTCAGTCTGGAATGAAGCTCTGGAAAAAAGTTTTTTTGGCGATGAGTGTCGTGATCGCCGGCGGGCTGATCGCGACCACGCCGCCGCGACTTGACTACATTCCTCCTGTCGATGACAACCCCGATCTCTCGGCAATGGTGCGCGACTCCGTTGCTGGACTGATTCCCGGTACTGAAAAACGACTGATGTGGCACAACGGCGAACAGCGCACTGAGTGGTCAGTCGTTGCGCTGCATGGATTTTCGGCCTCACGCCAGGAAACGGCGCCACTGGCCGAGATGGTCGCAAACAGCCTCGGCGCCAATCTATTTGAAACTCGTTTCACTGCGCACGGACTGAAGCAGAATGCGCTCGTCGATGTAAGTGCTGAAGAATGGCTGGACGATGTTGCGGACGCATTGACGGTCGGCGGCATGATCGGTGACAAGGTGGTGGTGCTGGCCGTGTCTAACGGCGCAACGATGGCCGTCTCGATGCTCGATCACCCCACCATGCAGGCTGTTGATGCGCTGGTCATGCTGTCGCCGAATTTCTCCCCGGCCGACCCGAAATCCCTGTGGATCACTCGCCCCGGCGGACCCTTGTTGCTCAAACTGATTTCGGGAAATACGCGCTCGTGGGAGGCCTATAACGAGCGACAGGCACTGTATTGGACGACAAGTTACCCTACGAAGACACTAATACAGGTCATGCGTTCGGTAGACCGGGCGAAGAAAAAGATCGAAACGGCGATCGCGCCCCGCGTGCAGGTGTTTTACTCACCCGACGACGAAGTCATTTCAGTTCCGGCGCTACTAGCCGCATTCGATGAAATTCAGTCGCCGCAAAAAGAAATTAACACGGTGTTAGAAGTCGGAACACCGAGCGCGCATATACTCGCAGGCGACATTATCTCGCCGAACAATACGTCTGCTATTGCCGAACAAATCGTCAACTTTATTTTGCACCCAGCTCGCTGAGACGCTCCTTGATCGGCGCCAATCCTCCGAGCGCCAGCATAATCACGAGATCGCCGGGCTTTGCCCAGGCCATAGCCGCCGAAAAGGAATCCAGCTCCTCCTCGTGATGCTCGATTTGGGACACGTCAGCACCACACGCCAGTAGCTCGTCCTTGATCAGCGCATAAACCCCACCATGTTCCCGGCCACGGTGATAATCCGCCAGCTCCGAGACGATGGCATGATCGAGCCCGATCGCCCATGCGTCGCGAGTCATTTTGCGAATCAGGTCATCGGGCCGATCACCCGCCTGTCCGAAACACAGCACGCGGCGTTTGGCCGGGATCGCTCGTGCCATGTCAAAAAGCGCCTGCATAGCGGCGGGGTTGTGCGCGAAATCAATCAGGACATTTATGCCGCCAACGTCATGGATATTGCCGCGGCCCGGGTTACCGTCCTGCGCCATCGTTTTGAGCCCGTTGGCGATCGCGTCGAGGGGCATACCCAGGCAATACGTCAGTGCCGCCGCGGCAAGCGAGTTGGCGACGTTATGCCGCGCGGTCCCGCCCAGGGTGATCGGGATATCGATCGATTGACAAATTCCAGTTCGTTCGTCGTGCTCCACTTTGAGCAACTCATAGCCATCGAGAACGAAACAAGTCGCGCCCTGTGCCACTGCCGATGCGATGAACGCACTATCGGCGTGCAGACTAAACCAGACGATATCTCCATCATATTCACGAGCCCTGTCGCGCAGCAAAGGATCGTCGGCATTTAAGATCAGCTTGCCCGACTCACATACGGCCCGGCTGATGACCCATTTGATATTCAGCAGCTCTTCGAGGTTACCGGAGCCGAAGTCACCCAGGTGATCTTCAGCGATATTGGTGATCAGTGCCGCCGTCGCCCTATTCACTCCGAGTCCACGCCGTAGCAGGCCACCGCGTGCTGACTCGAGAATTGCCAGATCGACATCGCGCTCACGTAGTACGGCTCGCGCTCCACCCGGCCCCGACCAGTCGCCGCGATCAATGATCCGATCGTTGACGGCAATCCAGTCGGTTGACGTCAGGCCGACGTTTCTGCCGGCCGTTTGAGCAATTTGTTTGGCGAGGCGAACCGTCGTCGTCTTGCCGTTGGTGCCCGTGACGAGACCGATGGGTACGTCGTGGAATTGCTCCCACTGCAAAGCGTTCGGGATATCGCGTACCGGCCAGGTCCTTGAACCGCTGCCCAGTCCGACAGATACCTCATCGTCATCCCACAACACAGTCTTGCCGTGCTCAGCCGCATCGGCGAGCAATCGCAACAACTCCGGATTGGACTCTTCTGCTGCGCTGGCACGAATCGCCTCTGCGGTGTCTTCGAAATCCGGGAGCTCAACGTCTTCGCCAAGCTGATGCGCGCTGGCCAGCCACGCCCAGTCATTAATCTCGGAAGCCGCATACAGCGCGTCGACCGGCGCGGCAAATGCCAGGCTCACCCCGCCCTGCAATTTCCGTGCTGCAAACTCCACATCATCCCATCCCAGTTTGACTAGCATACGCGCGACATTGGCCTGCCAGACCGGGATCAAATGGTCCGCCTCATCGGCCGAACAAAGTACGTCCAATATCGGCCCTGGC
>JALHUQ010000402.1 GCA_022866645.1 Woeseiaceae bacterium
ACGTCATCAATGTTCGATGGCGCGTATGCCCTGGACGCCGATTTTAACCCGGCCTTCTTGGCTCAAAGCGGCAGTGGTTACGGTCTGGATAATATCGTGCAGCTGGGCTTTGTTGGCCTCACGCCGGGATTTGCATCGGGCTACGAGTCATTCAGCTTCAAGATCAAGTCGGCTGATTTGCCGAATAACACGATCATCGTGAAGCTTGAGCAGGGCGGTGCGTACGGCGATGTTGTGTTAACGGATACCACGGTTTCCACGCCGCTGGGCAATGGCTGGTATCAGGTTGTGCTGCCGATGAGCGGTTTCGCGAATGTTGCGCCTGCCGTTGGCATCCTTTTTGAGGCAGTCGGTGCGCAAAATGCGGATGGCGGTACGCCATTTAGCTTCCTGGCCACCGACATCGGCTTTAATAATCCCGGCGGAAGCGCCAGTGGTGAACAGGTTCCCGACGGTGGCTTTGAAGCCGCTGGGTCTGCGGGTTTGCAACCGCCATGGTTTTCTTTTGCCAATGGCGGGACCGTAAGTGTCTCGAGCGCAAATAGTAACGGCGGTACGTACTCGGCCAGGCTGCAAGCCGATGCGACCTCAGGCGCTGCGTCATTCCCACAACTTAAGGTCGAAGGCCTTGCACCCGGATTACTTACGGGTGGCGGGTCGGTCACCATTTCATTCGACGCGATCGACGTCGACACCACAGGCATTGGGAAAACGTTTGTTGCAGAGTTCTTCACCGAGAGAGCTGATCCTCCAGATGGTCCAGGTGGCGCAACCAACGAGATCATTCTTGGTGGTTATGCTTTGACCTCGTCATGGGCGAATTATAGCTTCACCACCAATCTGGGTGCTGACGCCACCCGTGGCGTGTCGCTGCTATTCAAGGCCGACTGTGGAGCAAATCCCGTCTGTACCATGGATGTGTTCATCGACAACGTCTCCATCGTGACTCCTTGAGCGGGGCGGATAAAGACCATGCAAACAATCGACGTTCATCAAAATAATCAATTTCATAAAAGAGTAGTCGCTATGGTGGGAATAAGCTTCTTCAAGTGGGCCAATAAAGTCGGCAGCATGCTGACAGTCTCACTGCTTCTTGGTGTCGCGTTTGCTGCACAAGCGCAGGCAGCAGACGTAGTCACGACACACAAAGACGACAGCGGCTGGAAATTGCAGGTTAACGGCGAGGACTATTACATCAAAGGTGTCGTCTGGAGTTACTCGCCCAGAAATCAAAACTACACCTACAACCTGTGGGGCGAATCCGACGACTTTATCCGCAAGGTGCTGGACTACGAATTTGGGCTGATGAAGGCAGCCGGAATTAACACGATCCGCAGTTTCGCGATGATCCCGCCCGAATGGATAACCTATATCTATAAAGAGCACGGTATCCGGACCGCGATCAACCCACTCATGGGCCGTTATGGCGAAAACATCGGTGGTGTGTGGACGCCGAATATGGACTACTCCGACGAACTGACTCGCGCGACGCTGAAAAGCAACATGCTGAACCTGGTCGACCAGTACAAGAATACGCCGGGTCTATTGATGTTCGCCTTCGGCAACGAAAGTAATTACGGACTTTCGTGGTCGAGTTTCGAAATTGAGAATCTTCCAGTTGGTGAACAGAACACGGCCAAAGCGCGCTACCTGTACAGCCTGTTCAACGAAGTCGTTAAGGCTGGCAAGACGATCGCGCCAAATGTTCCGTTTACTATCGTTAATGGTGACGTCCAGTATATTGACCTCATCGCAGAGCTGATGCCCGATCTGGATTTGCTGGGAGTGAACGCCTATCGCGGCAAGAGCTTTACCGACCTTTGGGCAACGGTTGACCAGAAACTGGATCTTCCCGTTTTGTTTTTTGAGTTCGGCAGCGACGCCTTTAATGCCCGGGAGTTCGAGGAAGACCAGGTTTCGCAGGCATTAATATTGAAAGATCAATGGAAGGAGATGTACAACAAGGCCGCTGGCAATGGCGAAGAGGGCAATTCCATCGGTGGCTTCGTCTTTGAGTGGCGCGATGAATGGTGGAAATACCTGCAGACGGAAAACCTCAATATCCAGGACACAAATGCGTCCTGGGCAAACCAGGGGTATCTGTTCGATTGGGCAGATGGCAAGAACAACATGAACGAGGAGTGGTTCGGCATTACGGCGCTCGGCCTGCCCAACTCGGAGGGTGTCTATACGGCGAGGCCAAGGGCGGCGTACGACGTCCTGTCCGAGATTTGGCACATGGATCCGTATCTCTTCAAGAAGAGTGCATTCAACCAGGCCATCGACAACTTCAACATGGAGTATTACGCGCTTAAGGGCGAGGTTCGGCAGCTCAAGAGCCAGTCTACAGAGACGAAGAAAAAGCTGCACTTCGTCGGTGGCAGGCTGAATGCCGAAATGCTGCTCAAAGGTACGGACGTCGACATTTCACAGAATGGTGAGAATGGCACTGAATTCTCGGACGGTCAGATGGTCTTCCTCGATTTCGCTTTCGAACCGTCGGACAAGCTCTCCGGCCAATTTACGCTGAATGTGCTCGGCAACGTAGCGAACAAGGAGCCTCTCGAAATCGCGTACGGCCGACGTGGTCTGCCGGTGACCATTACCACAGAGGTTCCGGATTTTGCTACGGGTGGCACCACCACTAACGATGTCTCGTTTACCGACCGTGAACGAGTCGAAATCTACGACTTTGAAGCGAACTACCAGGGTGAGAGTTTTGATATCAACGCGTTTTATCACACACCGCGTTATCACTGGGGCTACGAGGGCGACTTCTTTGGGCTGGTCCCCGAGAACACCGACTTGTCTGGCATGGACATCTGGAATGCCAAAGCGCCGGAAGGCGTGGAACTTATCGGCAAAGGCAGGTGGGAAGGGCTGACCTTGCTCGCCGGGCCGGAAGTGTACTGGGGAGCCAACCCGAAATTTATTATCAAGTACGACTTTAAACTTGCCGGTATTGATTTGACATTTATTCACTCGGAAGACATCGCGCGGCAAGGTGAGTCGACCTCGGCCACCGGTGCAACACAGAGACAATCCCGCCAGACGACGCTTTATGCCGTGAAAGAATTTACTGAGAATACGAAACTCGAGCTCGGCGGCATCATGGCGGCGACCGAGAAAATCGATGACATTTATGACCGGGTCAACGCCGACGGGGACATTGTCCTCGACCAGATTGACGCGGAAGATACGCTTGGATTCAGAGCGAAGTTCAGCTTTCCACTATTGGGAACGAGGTCGTATATTTCCGCGCACCACGCAGGTCTCGTGGCGGACGGTGGCTCGCCGCTCAAGGATTTTGGCTGGCGTGACCCGTCCGGCTTGCCGTACTCGGGTCAGGGTAACAAGGAGGAGTACGAGGCG
>JALHUQ010000403.1 GCA_022866645.1 Woeseiaceae bacterium
ATCGATGAACGACTCAAACTCCGCAGCAGACATTTTGTGGCTAAGCTCACCTGTAGCTGATGGGATAAACTCGAACTTTCCGTCACGAAGCATCGGATACGAATATGTTGCTCGCATTTCAGCGACGATTGCCGAAATTTCTGCTTCAGTTATAGGTAGTACTGCTTTCCGGCAACTCCGTAACAGTGCGGCTAGGCGTCGCGTAGCCTCGACATCGCCTGCTTCTGCTAATTCGCGTAACTCGGAATAGGTCCGTGGGTACTCGACTTGACTCAGGCTCTCTCTTTCTCGCCACTCGACCGACCAAAACAGACTTTCTGTCTCGGCGTCAATTGTGGGTTCTGATTCTCGCGTCTCGTCGAGCACTTCATCCGCACTATGCGGCACGGCCGATACTACCGGTAGTGTATTCATCAAATCGGGCGACGGGGTGTTGTCGTTTTCCGGGAATAGCTCGTGCTTGAGTAACAGCGCAAGGCCAAAAGCAATCACGATTACCCCTATCAGGATCAATTTCTTGCTCATAGATTAAGTACCGGAATCAGAGTTCGATTGAGTTTGGACTTCGAGCCTTAGTCTGTTATTGAATCCTGACGCCAACGACAGTCCGCTTTGGGTCAATAGCAGAAGTAGATGATACCCCGAAAGCAGCCGTTCGAGCGGCTGGTATGGGGGGTATAGCGGACCTCGCCATTCGCCAAAACCGGCCATTCGCTAGTGATAAGTTTTGGGAAGAACTCAGGGAACTCGAGCGGCAACTTCTGGCCGAGATGAGCCTGCGACAGGCCGCATAGGATGAATTCATAGGAGGCACAAACCGTCCGCGCCCAGGATCTCGACGCCGTCGTAACCCGCTTGTTATTGGCGTGTCTACAGACGCTCAATCACTGTAGTAATGCCCTGTCCCAATCCGACACACATCGTGGCAACGCCTAAAGTGCCTTCGTTTTGTCGCATGACGTTCAACAAGGTACCCGTAATACGGGCGCCGGAGCAGCCGAACGGATGCCCAAGCGCAATGGCACCGCCATTAAGGTTGACCTTCTCGTCCATAACTTCCAGCAGTCCCAGATCCTTCAGCACGGGCAATGCCTGTGCTGCAAAAGCCTCGTTCAGTTCCACATGATCTATGTCGGACATGCTGAGCCCGGCACGCTTCAGCGCCTTGTGCGTCGAGGGTACCGGACCGTATCCCATAATGGACGGGTCGACTCCGGCGACGGCCATCGCGCGTATTCGGGCCAACGGTTGCACACCCAATTCCTGCGCACGTTCGGCCGCCATAACGATCATGCATGACGCACCGTCTGTTACTTGCGAAGAACTGCCCGCTGTGACCGTTCCGTTCTTTGGATCAAAAATTGGTTTAAGTTGAGCCAGTCCCGCGACCGTCGTATCCGGACGAATGGTTTCATCCTGTTCCACCAGCACTTTAAAACCGTTGGCGTCATGGCCTTCAATCGGGATAATTTCCTCGGCGAATCTTCCTTCTACCGTTGCTGCATGAGCGAGTCGGTGTGAACGGGCAGAGAACTCATCCTGAGCCTCGCGCGTGATGCCGTGCATCTTGCCCAACAACTCTGCAGTCAGGCCCATGGAGCCCGCAGCTTTGGCCGCATGCTTCGACAAAGCGGGATTGATATCGATTCCATGCATCATGCTGATGTGACCCAGGTGTTCAACGCCGCCGACCACAAACATGTCGCCGTTCCCCGTCATGATCGCCTGCGCAGCACTGTGCAATGCCGACATGGAGGAACCGCAGAGGCGATTGATCGTTTGCGCGGGTACCTCGTGCGGAATGACTGACAGCAACGTCAACATCCGGGCAACGTTCACGCCTTGCTCGAGTGTCTGGTTGACGCAGCCCCAGAGCACATCTTCCACTTCTGCCGGGTCAAGTTTGGGGTTGCGCGCAAACAGGCCGTTTATCAGCGCCGCCGACATGTCGTCCGCGCGAGTGTGGCGGAAACAACCGTTTTTGGAGCGCCCCATCGGCGTGCGTGCAAAATCTACAATTACCGCATCTCTCGGATTCAGGCTCATTTATTTTCTCCCGCTCGCTGCTGTTCCGAAAAAGGTATTTCCACTGGCGGCCATTTCACGCAGTTTTTCGGTAGGAAGGTACATGGCTCTCTGCGGCCCTGCTGCCGCCGCAAGTTCGTCGGCCCTGGCGACAAACTTATCGATGCCGAAGTCGTCGACGTAGTGCAGCGCACCGCCCCGGAATGGCGGAAAACCGATGCCATAAATCAGGGAAAGGTCAACGTCAGTGGCAGACGCTGCGATACCGTCTTCGAGACAACGCACAGCTTCCAGGCACATGGGGATCATCATCGAGTCAACGATTGCCTCATCGCTGATCGTCTCATTGCCGTCTATAACCGGCGCGAGAAGTGCCGCAACTTCTTCATCGACCATCTTCTTCGGGCGCCCCTTATTATCGGTCTCGTACGCGTAGTAACCGCGGCCGTTCTTCTGGCCAAAGCGGTTATTCTCGAACATCACCTCCTGGCAGGTCTTGAAGTCATACTTCATGCGGTCGGGGTAGCCTTCCGCCATTACTGCGCCAGCGTGCACGCCCGTGTCGATACCCACGACGTCACACAGGTAAGCAGGCCCCATTGGCCAGCCAAAGCGTTCCATCGCCCGGTCGATCGTCGTGAAATCGATGCCGCGCTTTACCAGGCCGATGAAAGCGCCGAGGTAAGGCGACAGGATGCGATTCACAAGGAATCCCGGGCAATCATTGACGACGATTGGTTTCTTGCCCATGGCCAGTGCATAGGCCACGGTCCTGGCTATGGCTTCCTCGCCCGTCTTTTCCCCGCGAATGACTTCGACCAGCGGCATCCTGTGCACCGGGTTGAAAAAGTGCATGCCGCAGAAGTTCTCAGGGCGCTTCAAGGGTTCGGCGAGATGGGTGATCGAAATGGTCGACGTGTTGGACGCGAGAATCGCGTCATCACGAATATGCGTTTCGGTCTCCACCAGGACCGCGTGTTTGACCTTCGGATTTTCGACGACGGCCTCGACGACGACATCGACATTGTCGAAACCGTCGTAGCTGAGGGATGGCTGAATCTTGTTGAGGATGGCTGCCATTTCGGCGACAGACATCCGCCCGCGCTCGACCTGTTTGGACAGCAGTTTGCTGGCTTCCGAGAGGCCAAGGTCTATGCCGGCCTGCGCGATGTCCTTCATGATGATTGGCGTGCCTTTCAGCGCGGACTGGTAGGCGATTCCGCCGCCCATGATTCCCGCACCGAGCACCGCGGCTCTTTCCACTTTCCCGGCTTTTTTCGCAAGGGCCTTGCCGCTTTTCGCGAGCACCTGGTCACTTAGAAACAGACCGATCAGGTTCTTCGCGGCGAGCGTGCCGGCCATTTTGGCGATGCCCCTGGCTTCTTCGCGCAGGGCGTCGTCGCGGTTCATTCCTGCCGCTTTTTGCATGACCTTGATAGCCGTGACCGGCGCCGGATAGTGCGGTCCGGCCTGGCTGGCAACAAACGCCTTGGAGGTTTCGAACACCATCGTGGCCTCGATCTCGTTCAGCTTCAGTGGTTCCTGTTTTTCCCTGCGCTTCGCCCGGTAGTCGAGTTTGCCATCGAGACACTGTTTCACGAGAGACACGGCTGCCTCGCGCAGTGACTCGGGTGCAACGACTGCATCGACGGCGCCGTACTTCAATGCTTGTTCGGCATTTTGTTCCTTGCCGGATGCAATCCATTCAATCGCGTTATCCGCGCCGATCAGGCGTGGCAAGCGAGTGGTGCCACCGTAGCCTGGAATAATTCCCAGCTTCGTTTCCGGCAGCCCGATCCGCGCGGCTGTCGACATGACCCGGTAGTCGCAGACAAGCCCCATCTCAAATCCTCCACCCAGGGCGATACCGTTAATGGCGGCCACTGTGGGCATCGGCAAATCTTCAAAGGCATTGAAGATGTCGAAGTTAATACTGAGAATCTTGTCGGCTATCTCGTCTTCGCTGTCGCCGAATTGCGCGCCGAACTCCGTGATATCCGCGCCCACGATGAAAACGGGTTTACCACTCGTGACGATTACACCTTTGAGCGATGTATCGGCGGCAATTGCCGCAGTCGCCTCTTTTAGTTCGTTGAGCGTCAGCGCATTGAACTTGTTGACAGAATCATCCTGCAGGTCGAAGCAGAGTTCCGCGATGCCATCGTCGGTTGCCTGAACCGTTATCGCCTTTCCCGAGTAAATCATGTCTTTCCTCTCTTTTTCAGAAGTCCTGGCGGCTAGAATATGAACTGGTTCTCGTCCATCTCCATGAGGGTGTCCGGACCCGTTGCTATCGTTTCCAGCAGAGACGTGGTGCGTGGCAGTATCTTGGCGAAATAGAATTCCGCGGTCTGGATCTTCGCGCGGTAGAACGCCTCTTCCGTTGTGCCTTGCTCGAGCCGCCAGTAAGCGGCCCGCGCGCTGGCGGCCCAGGCAACGCCCAGCAACACGTAGCCGGAGAACATGATGTAGTCCACCGAGGCGGCGCCCACGGCATCATGGTTGCGCATGGCGGCGAAGCCGATTTTTCGGGTCAGTGCTTTCCACTGCTTGGTAAGTCGGACCAGCGTTTTCAGGTAAGGCCTGAGTTCCTTGCGGCCACGGGACCGCTTGCAGAAGTCCAGGATGAAACCCGTTACGGGGATCAGTGCCTTGCCGCGTGTGCCCAGCACCTTTCTGCCCAGGAGGTCCAGTGCCTGGATGCCTGTTGTGCCCTCATAGAGCATGCTGATCCTGGCGTCCCGGACATTCTGCTCCATGCCCCACTCATTGACATAGCCGTGCCCCCCAAAACACTGCAGGCCAAGGTTGGCGCTTTCAAACCCGGTCTCCGTCAGGAAGGCTTTGATGATGGGTGTCAAAAAGTTGAGGACGTGGTCGGCGAATGCGCGGGCTTTCGGGTCGTCGGACAAGGTCAGTATGTCGCCCTGGGTACTGGCGAAGTAGAGTAATGCGCGGCCACCTTCGGCGAACGCTTTCTGCGTCAGCAACATGCGACGCACGTCGGGGTGCACGATGATCGGATCCGCGGGACCACCGGGATTCTTGGGGCCGGTCAGGGAGCGCATCTGCAGACGGTCCCGCGAGTAGGCGAGCGAGTTCTGGAACGCGAGTTCTGAATGCGCGAGCCCCTGCAAACCGGTGCCGATTCGGGCGAAGTTCATAAAGGTGAACATATAGTTCAGGCCCTTGTTTGCCTCTCCGACCAGGTACCCGGTTGCGCCATCGAAATTCAACAGGCACGTCGAGTTGCCGTGAATGCCCATCTTGTGTTCGAGGGCTCCGCAGCTCAGCTTGTTGCGCTCGCCGATCGAGCCGTCTTCGTCGGGAATAAACTTGGGCACGATGAACAGCGAAATACCCTTCGTACCGGGTGGTGAGTCGGGCATGCGCGCCAGTACGATGTGCACGATGTTTTCAGCGAGGTCGTGTTCGCCTGACGAAACAAATAGTTTCGATCCGGTAATGCGATAGGTGCCGTCCGCAGCTTGCTCGGCTTTGCACTTCAAGAGGCCAAGGTCCGTGCCGCAATGCGCCTCGGTCAGGCACATGGTGCCGGTCCAGCGACCACTGACGAGAGGCTCCATGAACATCGCCTTGTGGGCCTCGGAGCCGTGCTTGTCAATGGTCTCCATCGCGCCATGGGAGAGTCCGGGGTACATGGCCCAGGCCCAGTTCGCCGTGCCATTCATCTCGCGAACCGTTAATCCGATCGACATAGGCAGGTCCTGGCCACCATATCGGGAGGGTTGGTCCAGCGACGGCCAGCCGCCATCGACGTATTGCTGGTACGCCTCCTTGAACCCGGGCGGGGTCGTAACCTCGCCGTCTTCTGACATTTTGCACCCGGCCTCGTCGCCGACGGCGTTTAGCGGGGCGATTATTTCCTCGGCGAACTTGCTGGCCTCGCTCAGAATTGCGTCGATCAACTCCTGGTTGACCTCATCGCAGGCGGGCAACGCCTGGTAGTGCTTCTCGAAGTTCAGCAGGTCCTGCATTACAAACTGCATGTCGCGCAGAGGCGCTTTATAGGTCGTCATAGGGGCTCTCTATAATTTCAGCGTACACTTGTACGCACAACTGTACCATTATTTTGCTAGGATGCATACTTAAGGTTCACGAATGGACCGATCCCGCAACAAGGGGGCGAATTGTTGAAGGTCTCCAGAAAGAAGCAGAAAGCAGAAACCCGGCAGAAACTCATGGATGCGACGGCCGCCGAACTCGCCTCGGGCCGGAGTTTCGATACGCTCAGCCTCAGGGAGGTCGCCAAACTTGCGGGCATCGCTCCGACGTCTTTCTACCGTCACTTTCACGACATGGGAAGCCTGGGACTTGCGCTTATCGAGGAACAGGGCGAGACACTTCTGACCCTGATGCATCATGTTCGGGAACAGGCCTCTGGCGGACATTCGTTGATCCGCACGTCGGTCGAGACGCTTTTTGATCACATTTTTGCCAATCAGGGCATGTCGCGAATGATCCTTCTTGAGAGCATGTCCCGGCACTCGGTTTTTCGTGAAGCGGCCGAGAAGTTGTTTGCAACGATGTCCAGGGACCTGGCTGAGTTCCTGGTCTGGGACGCAAAAGAAAGAGGCGTACCGATGGGGCATCCACAACTTGCCGCTAATTCCATGGTCGCCATCTTGTTCACGACCGGGATCGCGCTGCTCAAAACGCCGGTCGAGGACCGCGGTCGGCACATCGAGGCCGCCATTGTCCAGCTACGAATGATCATGCGCGGGGCCGAAGCAATGGGGCAGAAAACCTGAAATGCTGTATTGCAACCGAGCTGCTAGCTGGCGACGAACCCAGTACTTGTTGTCAATAAAGGTGTCAGATCTATTTTTGAGGCGCTCTCGCAGGTCTGCCCTGAGCCAGTTATCTGGTTTCTCTGGATTGCCGATCGTATGAGCCGTAGTTGCACCACTAATAAATCTGACACCATTTCTGATGGGCTTCCTGGGGTACCGTTGAGCCGTCATCTCGTATTCGGAGCGAGCGGCTACATCGGTGGCCATCTGGTTCCTTTCCTGCTTGGCGAAGGCCGACAGGTGCGCGCGACGGCGCGCAATGTCGAGGTTCTTGAGAGCCGCGAATGGACTGGCGTCGAGCTTGCTGCGGCCGATGCCATGCGCCCGGATACGCTTGATCAGGTGCTGAACGATGTCGATATCGCCTACTACCTCGTGCACTCGATGGCTGCCGGCGCGGACTTTCCCCGGCTGGATGCCAGCGCGGCACGTAACTTCGCCGCTGCAGCTGAGCGGCAGGGTGTCCGTCGGATTGTGTATCTCGGAGGATTGGTTCCGGAAGCACCCCGTTCGGCACACCTTCGCTCGCGGCAGCAAACCGGCGACATATTGCGGGCGGGCAGCGTGCCGGTGACAGAACTTCGTGCCGGAATGATTATTGGTCCCGGCTCCGCCGCCTGGGAGGTCATCCGCGATCTGGTTAACCACTTGCCGGTTATGGTCACGCCTCGCTGGGTTTCTTCGCGATCGACCCCCGTAGCATTGTCCAATTTGTTGCGCTACCTCGCCGACATTCCACAATACGAAGTTGCCGCAGGTCAGACCTACGACGTCGGTGGGCCTGATGTCCTGACTTATGCCGAGATCATGCGTCGTTACGGAGCGCTCGTCGGAAAGCGCCCAATGATCATCCCGGTGCCAGTGCTAACGCCGCGACTTTCATCCTACTGGCTGCGACTGGTCACGTCGGTACCGACCAATGTGGCGAGAGCACTCATTGACGGGCTTTCCCAGGACGTCGTTGCAGACGATGATCGTCTCGCAAAATTGATACCCCAGGAACTGCTGGATTTCGACGCAGCGGCGACAGAATCGCTGGAGGCAGAGCGGCAGCATGCTATCCCAGCACGGTGGGTGGAGGGAGCAATCGCTTGTGACAATTTTCGACCGGAGTACAGCTTCTACGCGAAGCAGGCTGAGGGCAGTGCCGTCACTAACGCGTCGGCGGCGGACCTTTGGGCCGTCGTTTCTCAGATTGGACACAAGGGCGAATTCTTCTACGGCCACGCGCTATGGTGGCTGCGCCGCACTGTGGACTGGACGATCGGTGGCCCTAGTTTTAGACGCAGTCGGCGCCACCCAGAGCACCTGAGAGCGGGTGACGTTGTCGATGCCTGGCGCGTTATTGCTGTCGAACCTGGAATGCGGCTGACGCTCCTGATGGAGATGAAAGCACCCGGTGCCGGCGTCCTGGAGTTCATTATCGTCGACGAAGGCGTTCGTCGCCGTATCTTCATGCGTGCCTATTGGCATCCAGCAGGTGTGTGGGGGTTGCTCTATTGGTATGCACTGTTGCCAATTCATGCGTTTCTCTTCAATGGCACGGCGCGCGCGATTGTGAGGATTGCGAATCGCGATAATTGATACTGGCGGCTGTCAGGGTGAAACAGTTTGATACATCTGCGTACAAAGCAGAGACCTGTCAGCCGGCATTCGCTGGTAACGTCTGTTCTGTAAATCACCTACCCCTTACGGAGCAAACAAAATGAAGCATCCCCTGAGTCGTATATTCGCGCCTATCGCATTGATTGTCGGCATTGCATTTTCGACGATTGCAATGGCTGGACATCACACTATGAAGAAAGAACAGGCACTCGATATTGTTGATGTCGCAGTTTCTGCTGGTCAGTTTACAACGCTCGCCGCGGCACTGGATGCTGCTGATCTGATTAGTGCGCTGAAGGGCGAGGGACCGTTTACGGTATTCGCGCCGACCGATGCGGCCTTTGAGAAGTTGCCTGCTGGCACCGTTGAAATGCTGCTTAAGCCAGAGAATAAGGATCAGTTGATTGCCGTGCTGACCTACCACGTCGTGCCAGGAAACGTTATGGCTGCCGATGTCGTAAAGCTCAGTGGCGCCACCACATTGAACGGCGCGGATCTCGCAATTGCCGTCGTCGATGGTGACGTTCGCATTAACAATGCAACAGTCGTCAAAGCAGACATTGGTGCCAGCAATGGTGTCATTCACGTCATCGACACTGTCATTCTTCCGAACTAAGTCGTTCAAATAAAACAGTATAAGGTGCGGCATGTTTCATGCCGCATCTTATGCGTTGGAGTCCTTATGTTTCACTGTTTCACTGTTCACCTGGAGTCTACAGTGCGTAAATTGCTTGGAGCGGCGCTAATGTTGATTGTTACAACTACGTCAGCCAATGAGGGCACACTGCTCGATGAGGACTTCAGGCGGCTTGCCGCGGATGAAGTAGTCAACCTCGCCGATACCTATGCGGGCAAGGTCTTACTTGTCGTGACTACTGCCTCAAAATGCGGCAACACACCCCAGTACGACGGCCTCGAGAAGCTCTACGAGGAGTATCGGGAAGACGGCCTGGTTGTTCTCGGCTTTCCATCCAACGATTTTCTTGGACAGGAGCCTGGCACCGAAGAACAGATACAGGACTTTTGCCGCCTGACCTACAGCATCAAATTTCCCATGTTCGAGAAGGTCAGGGTGAAGAAAGGCGACGCGCATCCATTCTTTGTCAAGCTGGCGGATGCCGCAGGAACCTACCCGACCTGGAATTTTCA
>JALHUQ010000057.1 GCA_022866645.1 Woeseiaceae bacterium
CACACCTTCGACAGTAGCTCTTCACGCGATACAGCTCGGTCGCAATTTTGGGCTAGATAACTCAAGACTTCGATCTCGCGTTTGGTAAAGGTGACTTCGTCACCGTCTTTTAAACCGCTTAGATTTTCAGTGTCGATATCAATGCCACCGACGCGCAGCATTCTCGCCAATTCCTGACCGACCTGGGAGCGCCGCAGAACCGCTTCAATTCGCAGCACCAGTTGCTGGATCGAGAACGGCTTCGGCACATAGTCGTCAGCGCCCAGCTTCAGTCCCTGGATGATTTCCTCGTCCGAGGTCTTGGCCGTCAGCATGATAATGGGCTGGTTGCGATCGTCCGTGCGTATTCGATCGCAGATTTCATAGCCGTCCATGCCCGGCAACATGACGTCCAGCAGGATCAGGTCGAACTTGCCGGTTAAAGCTTTGCGGAGACCATCGGGGCCCGTTGCGGCACTGTCCACTTCGAAACCGTGAAAGACGAGCACGTCGATAAGGCCCGTACGTATGGCCTCTTCGTCCTCCACAACCAGTATGCGTATTTGCCTGTTCATCAGGTGCTTAGGCTAGCACTCCGCGGCCGACTGATCCGTGATCGAGTGTAACGTTTTTGTAAATTCTGCCCTCGAGATTTTACGAATCCGTGTCTTATTTGTTCGACTGCCAGTGCCTACGATGCCCCCATCAAACAATCAATCACGATTTGAGGAGACACGACCATGGCATTAATCAATCGCATTTCGCGACTGTTCAAAGCGGACTTTCACGCCGTACTGGACCAGATCGAGGAGCCCGAAGCTCTATTGAAACAGGCTATCCGCGATATGGAAGACAACCTGGCCAGCACTGAACAGCGCATCAATCTGTGTGCGCACGATCAGGATGCGCTGACCTTGCGCAAGTCCGAGCTTGAAAGCTCGGTTGCCGATTTCGAGGCGCAGCTCGACCTGTGTTTTGAGTCAGACAAGGACGAGTTGGCAAAAACAATCATCCGTAAGAAGCTCGAGGCCGAGCGCCTGTTGAAGCGCTTGAATGCGAAGCACCTCGCGAACGCCAGGTTCCTGAATGAGCAACGCGGACTTTTGGAGCAGAACAACGCGACGCTCGAAAGCATGCGGCAAAAAGCCGAGCTCTTCGCACAGCGTTCTTCAGCCCGCAGCGACGGTAGCTCCGAATTCGATGACATCTCCTCGATGGCCAGAGAAATGACCGTCGGCGACGACGAAGTCGAGATCGCGTATTTGCGTGAGAGAAATCTGAGGAGCGCATCATGAAACGGCCCTCATTTTTCCATGGCGTGATTGTCGCAGCGGTACTTGGCTTCTTCGCCAGCGCCATTGTTGCCACGCTCACTCCCTTCGTAGGACTGGCTGCCGTCATTCGTTTCGTCATTCCTGCGATGGGGCTCGCCTATCTCCTGTATCTGTTCGGCCGCAGCGAGGAACGTGTGGGGCGGGTAACCACGCTCTCCCTGTGGGGCGTGCTGGCCGCCGTTACCTGGTGGATAGCACCGCCGTTACCGCTCTATCTGCTGATACACGTCAGCGCGATCTGGTTAGTGCGCTCACTGTATTTCTACTCGGGAGTGATGCCGGCGTTGCTGGATTTGGGCATTAGCACGCTGAGTATCTCGGCCACGGTCTGGGCCATTAGCCGTTCAGGCAGTGTGTTTCTTGCGACCTGGTGTTTTTTCCTGGTGCAAGCGCTGTTCGTCGCGATCCCGCCCGCGATCAAGAGCCGGCGGGCGAAACAAGGCAACACCGCAACTGGCAACGAAACTTTTGAACACGCAAAGCGCAATGCCGATCGGGCACTGCGTCAACTTTTTACACAATAAGAGGATCTGATCATGAAAATTAAACTACTGGGCATTGCCCTGTTCGGACTGACACTCGCGTCGGTCGTGTACTACCCGCAACTAATGGCGAATAACGTGGATATCGACCCAAAGGTTCAGCATCACGTTGTGGCCAAGTCCAAAATCGATGTGGTCTTCGTTCTGGATACGACCGGCAGTATGGGTGGTCTTATACAAACAGCGAAGGAGAAGATCTGGTCGATAGCAACAACGATGGCGTCGGCGCAGCAAGCACCAGAGATTCGTATCGGCCTGGTCGCGTATCGTGACCGCGGCGATGCCTATGTCACCAAGGTGGTCGACCTGTCCGGCGATCTCGATAGCGTCTACGCGACGTTGATGGATTTCGAGGCGGATGGCGGTGGCGACGGGCCGGAGAGTGTTAACAAGGCCCTGTACGACGCCGTGAACAGCATGAGCTGGAGTGCGCAGGATCAGGCTTACCAGGTGATCTTTCTCGTCGGCGATGCGCCGCCGCACATGGACTACAACGAAGCGCGCTATCCGGAGATCGTCGCGGCGGCTATGAACAAGGGCATTGTTGTTAACACGATTCAGTGCGGCGACATGCCGATGACGGTCGAGCCGTGGTCGCAGATCGCTGCCTTGAGTCATGGCGAATTCTTCCAGGTTGAACAGGCGGGCGGCGCTGTTGCATTCAATACACCGTTCGACGAGAAGATTGCCGAACTCTCGGCGGCGCTTGATGACACTCGCCTCTATTACGGTAGCGAGGAAGAAAAGGGCAGGATGAAGGAGAAAGTCGATGCGACAGACAAGATACATGCGGGACTGTCATTCGCCTCTCGTGCACGCCGTGCTGAGTTCAATGCATCCGCCGGTGGCAAAGCCAATCTACTGGGCGAAAATGAACTGGTCGCCGCCGTTGCCGATGGCACCGTTACTCTCGACGAACTCGACGCCGACGCTCTGCCCGAAGCACTTAAAGCGATGGCCCCCGCGGCACAGGAAGCTTTCGTCTCTGGGTTGTCTGAAAAGCGTGAGACCTTGCAACGGCAGATCCGGGATCTGTCAGCGGAGCGTGGTGACTATATCGCCAAAAAAGTCGATGACGCTGGCGGCATGAGAGGTTCGCTGGACCAAAAACTGTATGACGCTGTGAAAGTTCAGGCAAGCGAGGCAGGACTTGAGTACAAGGATGGACCTGCGTACTAATCAGGTATTGCAAAACCGGGTTTCGGCAGCGGTTGCGTAAGCGCCGCTGCCGAATTCACAGTCAGAATTGACAGAATCATCTATGCTTCGTGCGAATGACGCCCCCACCACAATCGCACAGTCACCGGGACCATGTTGTCCTCGGCATGGCCGCTGGCCTGGGGACGTATTTCATGTTTTCGCTCATGTTCCTGTTTGCCAAGCTCCTGAGCGCCAATCATTCGGCTATCGAAATCACGTTCTACCGTAATCTGATCGGAACTGTGGCGTTTCTCATTGTCATATTCGCCTTCCGCCGGCGCGACATACTGGTGCTGCGGACTAAGCCGTTGTTGGTCGTCATTCGCGCGGTCATAGGAGCTGTCAGCCTGATCGTGACGTTCACCGCCTACTCGCTCATGCCCTTGGCTGACACGACTGCACTCCTCTTTGCTGCCTCTTTATTCATTCCTATTTTGGGAGTGATCATTTTGAAAGAGTCCGTGGGCCCTTATCGCTGGTCCGCTGTCGTAATCGGTTTCGCTGGCGTGCTAATTATGGCGCGACCAACGGGCGATATTTTCGTTCTGGGAGTATCTGTAGCAATGCTCGCGGCGCTCTTGCACGCGACCTTACAAATCATTTTGCGTTACCTCGGTCGCTACGAGAGTCCGGAGACCGTCAGCTTCTACTTTCTGGGTGTTGGCATGCTTCTCACGGCTTTCGCGATGCCCTTTGTCGCCGTCACGCCGACATTGAGTGAGGTACCGTTACTTATCGGCGTCGGTCTGTCCGGCGCCGCCGCACAATGGTTGATGTCCATCGCCTACAAAAACGCGCCGGCGGCCATCGTCACGGTATTCAATTACACCAGTATCGTTTGGGCCACACTGTTCGGCTGGATGATCTGGAATGACTGGCCGTTGCCGGCCGTCCTTGCCGGCGCCGCCATCGTCATCGCGTCGAACATTCTGATCGTTTGGCGGGAAAGCCGCCTAAGCTCATAAAATTAGACATTAGCCAGTTCTTTTAAAGCTATTAATAGATTTTATTGGTTATAATAGCTTCTTTTCAAACCATACAACTATCAACAGCGTGACTTTTGTCCAGTAATCGCTTAAAATCCCGTTGCAATAAGCCCTCTGCGCACCTTACGGATTAAAATAAAGACCTTATGGACTATTACTCTCTTAGCGACTCCGCCATCGAAGCCGAGATCGGCGCACGCCTGAAAGCCCTCCGATTACGGCGCAACCTGACCCAGCAGACCCTCGCCGACGCCGCAGGCCTGTCGGTTACGGCCATAAAAGGCATCGAATCCGGCCGCGGCAGACTGGCGACACTGATTGCCGTACTA
>JALHUQ010000404.1 GCA_022866645.1 Woeseiaceae bacterium
CGTCCCAGTCGAGAAGTCAGGCGAGAAGCTGAGCGTCGGAGACTCGTCGCTAACTATGATCCCATTGCCGTATATGACCAAGCTTGACTAGCCCAGGCTTAGTCAAATACCTCAGGTCGCATGTGCGGGAAAAGCAGCACATCGCGAATTGATGCCGAGTCCGTCAGCAACATCACGAGTCGATCGATTCCGATGCCAATTCCCGCGGTTGGTGGCATACCGAATTCGAGCGCCCGAATGTAATCATGATCAAACGCCATGGCCTCATCGTCGCCGGCTTCCTTGTTTTCGACCTGGGCGCGGAAACGCTCGGCCTGATCCTCGGGATCGTTTAACTCTGAGAAGCCATTTGCGATTTCGCGGCCGGCTATGAAAAACTCGAATCGGTCCGACACAAACGGATCGTCGTCGTTCTTGCGCGACAGTGGCGAAATTTCCGTTGGGTAATGGGTAACGAAGGTCGGTTCGCGCAGATGCTCTTCGCCCGTGGCGTCGAATATCTCCATCTGCAACCTGCCCGCGCCGTAGTTATCGTGCACCTGAATATTGAGTTTTTCGCAGTACTTAACAAGATAATCGCGGTTGCGAATTTTCGACATGTCGAATTCCGGATTGTAGGTCCTGATCGCGTCCTCGACCGTCATACGTTTGAACGTCTTGCCGAAATCGAATTTCTCGCCCTGATAATTGACGATCGTCGTACCGAGAACGGCTTCTGCCATGCCGTGCAGCATTGCTTCGGTCATTTCGATCCAGTCGCTGAAGTCGGCGTAAGCGCGATAGGCCTCCATCATCGTGAATTCGGGGTTGTGCTTTGTTGAAACACCTTCGTTGCGAAAGTTACGATTGATCTCATAGACGCGGTCAAAGCCGCCGACAATGAGTCGTTTCAAATTCAGTTCAGGCGCAATCCGCATATAGAGCTGCATGTCGAGTGCGTTGTGATGCGTCGTGAACGGGCGCGCGTTCGCGCCGCCCGCTATCGTTTGCATCATGGGTGTTTCGACTTCCATGAAATCTGCTGCTTCGAGGAACGACCGCATGTAGGTGATGATCTGTGAGCGCGTTCGAAAAACGTGTCGACTGGATTCGTTGATAATCAGATCAACATAGCGCTGCCGATATCGAGTCTCCTGGTCGGACAGACCATGCCATTTTTCAGGCAACGGTCGCAGTGACTTCGTCAGTAACCGGACGCTATCCGCCATCACTGTCAGCTCGCCCGTTTGGGTTCGGAAAAGCTCGCCCTGCGTTCCAACGATGTCACCGACATCCCACTTTTTGAAGGCCTGGTAAACACCGTCAGGCAAACGATCACGCTCCAGTCGTACCTGTATCTGACCGGACCGGTCCTGCAACTTGATAAAGCTTGCCTTGCCCATGACCCGCTTCGCCATCATGCGACCAGACACGGAGACGTGAGTGTGCCCGTCACGCAGCGCTTCGTCTTCGTGCGATTCGAAAGTCTGGTGTAACTGCCCCGCCAGCGCATTGCGCCGAAAGTCATTCGGGAATGCGTTGCCACTTTCACGCAAAGCATCGAGCTTGCTGCGCCGCTCTGCGATCAGCTTGTTTTCGTCGACCGGAGGTCTGTTGTTTTGTTTGTTGTCGTCGCTCACTGCCAAGTCCGTTCTATTCAAAATCCGTGTTTCAGGCTTGCTTCGATAAACCTGTCCAGCCCGCCATCCAATACTGCCTGAGTGTTACCGGTTTCGACGCCGGTACGCAAATCCTTGATGCGACTTTGGTCGAGGACGTAGTTCCGAATCTGGCTGCCCCAGCCAACATCGGCCTTGTTTTCCTCAACAATGGAGGCCGCCTGTCTTCGTTGCTGCATCTCTAATTCATACAATTTTGCTTTCAGCTGATTCATCGCCGTGGCTTTGTTCTTATGTTGCGAACGGTCATTCTGACACTGCACCACGGTGTTGGTTGGCAAGTGTGTGATTCGCACTGCCGATTCCGTACGGTTGACATGCTGGCCGCCTGCGCCGCTCGCGCGGTAGACGTCAATCCTAAGATCAGAAGGGTCAATTTCAATTTCAATATCATCGTCAACTTCCGGCGAGACAAAAACCGATGCAAATGAAGTGTGCCGACGGTTCCCCGAATCGAAGGGTGACTTTCTGACCAGTCGATGCACGCCGGTTTCGGTGCGCAGCCAACCGTAGCTGTACTCGCCAACAATGTGTACCGTCGCGCTCTTGATACCGGCGACTTCGCCGGCCGACGCTTCGATCACTTCGGCCTCGAAGCCGTGCGCTTCAGCCCAGCGCAGATACATACGCAGAATCATCTCGGCCCAGTCCTGAGCTTCCGTACCACCGGCGCCCGACTGAATATCAAGATAGGCGTTATTGGTGTCCATCTCGCCCGAGAACATGCGACGAAATTCCAGGCCAGCTACGATTGCTTCGAGTCTTTCGACGTCCGCGACGACTTCATTGACGGTACCTTCGTCGTCTTCGTCGACGGCCATCGCCAGCAATTCGTCAGCGTCGGCCAAACCCGACGTGAGTTCATCGACTCCCGCTACGACCTGTTCCAGTCGTGACCTTTCCTGACCCAGCGCCTGTGCACGATCCGGCTCATCCCAAACGTTCGGCTGTTCGAGCTCGCGCTCAACCTCAGTCAGTCTTTCCGCCTTCGCCTCATAGTCAAAGATACCTCCTCAACGCATCGGTGCGTTCAGTAAGGTCGGCTATCGAAAGTTTGATCTGGCTGGTTTCCATGCTCGTTACTTCAAATCGTTGGGTGGAAAAGGCCGCGATCTTATCACGCGGAGCTGCCCCGCAAGGGCGTAATTTGCTCGACGACCAGCTGTGGGTTTTCGACGCCACGAAATTCATTCACGTCCAGTGTGTAAGCCAATTGCACCATTCCCCGATAAACCGGCCCCGCCTGATTGAACGCGATCGCATCAACAATACTGCCACCATCCGCCGAACGCACCCGCAATTTCAGGTGGTTTTCGCCGACGGTACGTTGTTCAACAACGTCGAAATCACCGCTCCACATTGGCTCCGGAAACGCCGATCCCCACGGACCAGCATCGCGCAGTGAGCGAGCAAAGCCGAGATTGAGCGCCGATTGCGGTAATGCCCCGTCGGTGACGATCGCGCCACTGAAGTCAGCACCCGGGTACAAACGCAACATTTGCTGCGCTGCGACGCGCTTGAACTCGTCCAGCGCGGACTCCGCGATCGTCAGACCGGCCGCCATCGCGTGACCACCAAATTTCTCAATCAAATCCGGTTTGACGGTCGAAATCGCCTCCAGCAAATCACGAATATGCACGCCGGCTATAGACCGCCCTGAGCCTTTCAAGCGATGCTCATCCTCGCGCGCAAACGCGATGACCGGGCGATGGCAGCGCTCTTTTACGCGCGCGGCTATGAGCCCGACGACGCCCTGATGCCAGCTACTGTCGTACACGCATACGCAGCTCGGCCAACGTTGTTCGCCCAGCGTGTCAACATAGCGAAACGCCTGCTCCCGCATCGTTGCTTCGATGTCTCTTCGTTCGCCGTTGATCTGATTCAGAATTCGCGCGTACTCATTTGCAGTGTCCGCGCTGTCCGTCAACAGGCATTCAATGCCGATGGAAATATCTTCAAGCCGGCCCGCCGCATTGATCCGTGGGCCCACTGCGAAACCGAGATCGGCACTAACGCAACGCGACAAGGACCGGCCCGATTGCTTCAAGAGTGCTTCGATACCCGGTACGGCCTGGCCGCCCCGCATACGCATCAGGCCCTGCTGTACCAGCACGCGATTGTTGTGATCCAGTGGTACAACGTCCGCCACGGTGCCGAGGGCCACGAGGTCCAGGTATCGCGCCGGCACTTTCGCCGCGCCGCGCTGCCCCGCATCTTCGAGCATGCGCCCGACACGGGCCATCAAATAGAAAGCAACGCCGACACCGGCAAGATTGCGGCTCGGAAATTGGCTGCCGACGAGGTTAGGGTTGACGATAACCGCGGCGGCCGGAAGCTCGTTGCCGGGCAAATGATGGTCCGTCACCAGCACCGGAATACCGAGCTCGTTCGCTCTCGCTACACCCGCAATACTGGAGACGCCGTTGTCGACGGTGATCAGCAATTGCGGCGAGCGCCTGGCAGCAACCTCAACGATTTCGGGTGTCAGGCCGTAGCCATATTCGAAGCGGTTCGGTACGAGGTATTCGACGTCTTTAAAGCCGAATTCGCGCAGACAACGTAAAACCAGCGCGGTACTCGTAGCACCATCAACATCGAAATCACCAACGACCGTAATGCGATCATCGCGCTTCGCGATGACAAGGCGCGCCGCTTCATCGATGTTCTCGAGAGCACTCACTGGTGCAAGTCGCGCAAGACTGTAGTCGAGTTCCTCAGCCGTCGTCAGGCCACGCATAGCGAACAGTCGTGCATGCACGGGATCAACGCCAGCGAGGTTCTCGAGCACCGATTTCATTGGCGCTGGCCGGCAAACCACAGGTCTCAGGGTTTTCACTATTCGACCGCCGCATCGAGCAAGCGAGAACTGCGGCGCCAAACACGTAGCGTATGCGAGCGGCGAATATGAGCACGCAATCCATCGCGGAAAAGCAGTGTCAGACTGCTGAGGCGCCCGGAATGCAGCGCCGCTCTGAGCTCATGCAAGCAGGTCTCGAGCAGCTCCGCGCTGTCATCGAACTCCGGCGTCTCAGCAACAAACCCGGCCACTGACTGATCGAGACACTTCGATATGCTGCCCGGCCAGTGTTCTGTAACGGCGGTTGCCGAATACCAATAGCCTCTCAGCAGCCCATCGTCAGAGAAAAGCGGCGGCTGCGGCCGCGTGATTTTTTCGGGCGCCGTACCACCGCCCCACAGCCACAAGGAATTAACTGGCGGCAGTCCGCTCGCTACACGTTGCAGATTCACCTCGTGTTCATGCAAAGCCATCTCGATTTCACTAAGCAATGTGCGATGGCTAGCGGTGTTCTTGCCGTCCGGCAGAAAAGTGTCCGGCCTTTGCTGATCCACCACGTAGGACGGCATAGTGGCCGTTGCGATGGGCCGAGCGGAACTCAGATAACAGCAGGACCCCAGCCGCATAAATCCGATTTTCTTGTCTTCGGCCAACGTCGTTTGCAAGTGATCAATCAATAAGCGCATTTGAACAATATCCACGCCCGTCCCCAGAAGCGCGTGCAAACACAGGTGATCGAGACGCGGCTCCAGATACACCGGATCGGCCGCGGCGATCCAGTAGGTCGGGCGGTCGCCCGTCTGCCCCCACATCCTGAGCGCCGCGAATCCGTCGTCGGGGTACGGCAGTCCGATTTCCTGGATGATGCGTGCGAGCAGCTCCTTCGGACCGGGTTCGTAGGTGAGATCCGACTGCGCCAGCCAAGCCTTCAGACTCGCATCCCGCAAACGGCCGTTGGAGACGGGGGGCAGTGCGACGACTGCTGCTTTTTTGTCATATGATGCGTGCATTGTTGGCGCAGATGGTAAGGGAAGCGCATTTGAAATTCACAAGAGAATTGCCGGGCACACTCACCATACGCAGCGTCGGCAAGGACGGCATTCGTATCAACGACCGCTTGTGGTCAGAAACCATCGCCCTGACCCCGCAGGAAATAATTGCTACGTGGATGCCCGTGCCTGTCGCAGAGCTCGTTGAAGACGATTTCGCTGCACTACTCGCAAGCTCGCCGGAGTTGGTTATTGTCGGCACCGGCGCAAAAGGCGTATTTCCGCCACGTGAGCTGATGTTTGCTTTCGCGCGCCGCGGCGTAGGCCTGGAAGTCATGGACACCGCTGCCGCAGCGAGGACGTTTAACGTGCTGGCCGGTGAAGGCCGCCGCGTTGCAGCCGTCTTATACCCCGGCTAGTCGAGAATGGCGTCACCGGAAATACCATCACTTTCCATCATGCTGCGCAGGTTCTCTAACGCATCGAGCTGAATTTGCCGCACGCGCTCGCGGGTAACGCCGATTTCAGCGCCGATTTGTTCCAGCGTCGCGCGACGGTGACCGTGCAATCCGAAACGCCGTTCCACTACGACTCGTTGTTTCTCATTAAGCTCCCACACACAGTGATCAACGATTTCGCGCATCGCAGCCTGTTGCACGCAATACGGTGGTTCAGCGTCACGCTCGGCATGCAACGCGTCAACGGGCTCGTCACCATCTTCATCCGACAGCCCGGCGCGTAGCGTGACGCGCTGGTGCAAGCCCAACAGGTACTCCACTTCTTCGGCATCACGCTGCAAATAATTTGCGATATCAGGGATGGTCGGCACGCGTTCACATTTCTGCCGTAATTGCCGCGCGGCACGCAAACAGGTACTGAGATCCTTGATAATATGAATGGGCAATCGCACCGTTCGCGACTGATTCATTATCGCCCGCTCGATATTTTGGCGTATCCACCAGGTCGCGTACGTCGAAAAACGAAATCCCCTTTCAGGATCGAATTTCTTCACGGCATGTATGAGTCCGAGATTGCCTTCTTCGATCAGATCCAGCAACGGCACTCCGCGATTGAAATAACGCCTGGATATATTGACGACGAGTCGGAGGTTGCTTTCGATCATGCGCTGCCGCGCCGCTTCGTCGCCAAGCTGTGCCAGTCTCGCGACACGCTTTTCTTCATCCGCGCTCAGGAGTGGCGCGATCCCAATCTCGTCCAGATATTGCTGTGTCGGGTCTAGCAGTCGTCCCATCCGGTTCCCCTCTGCAAGCAGGGCTGCATGGGAATCATGGCGTTGTAGCTTGTCGAATTATCTCGCTGGCAAAAATTGTCGCGGGTTAACCGGCTTGCCGTTGCGTCTAATTTCAAAATGCAGTCGCGGCTTGCGTTCCGGCCCCTCACCCATAGTCGCGATTTTCTGGCCCTTTTTTATTTGATCGCCTTCTTTGACCAGTAGCGACGCGTTGTACCCGTAGGCACTCAGGTAGGTGTCGTTGTGTTTGAGAATAATAAGCTTGCCGTAACCGATCAGTCCACTGCCCGCATAGATCACGCGACCGGACGCCGCAGCGTAAATAGGCTGGCCGGCCTTGCCGTTGATCAGAACGCCCGTGCCGGTGCCAGGCTTTGCGCCAAAGTCGATGTTGATATGACCTGCGGTCGGCCAGGACCAGTCCGGCGATGGCAGTGACGGGATGGACGGCAGCGGTTTCGGTGCCTGACGAGTTGTTCCACTTTCCGACTTTGCCGTCTGGCGACTGCTGGCCGCCGGCCCGTTGAGCTTTAGAGCCTGGCCCGGGTAAATAAGTGAACCATTGCCGAGGCGATTCCATCGCGCCAGGTCTTCTGTGTTCTTGCCGTAGCGCCATGCGATCGAAAACAGCGTTTCGCCCTTACGGACGATATGCGTTTGTCGATTATCCTGCCAGGACGATTGCGTTGCGCAGGCCGTGATCAACACACAGGCAAACATTGCTGTGTAGCGGCGTAATGTCATTATCCCCGCATCATAAACCACAGAATCGCCACCGCAGTAATGGCGGCGACGGCCCAGCCTAAGCCTTCAACGTATTTCGCCAGCGTGTCTTCAAAAGTTTGCCCTCCCGCTCTTACCAGCCCGGCCACCAGAAAAAACCGACCGGCACGACCAATCAGAGAGGCGATCAGGAAACCCGGCAAGTTCAGAACAGCGACACCGGCAGCAATTGTGAACACCTTGTACGGGATCGGTGAAAATCCGGCGACAAACACGACCCAGACGCCGTATTCGTCAAACCAGGCGCGGCTGGTCTGATAGGCATTCCAATAATGGGAATCCATTAGCCAGGGCTCAATGACATCGAACAAGCCATAACCAATTGCATAACCCGCCAGGCCACCCGATACGGAAAACAGCGTTGCAATCGTCGCCAGACGCACCCAGCGATGGCGTGCGGCAAGCACCATGGGTGCGAGCATGACGTCGACCGGAATCGGGAAAAACGAGGATTCAGCGAAACTCAGCGCCGCGAGATAACGCTCCGCGTGTCGATGCCGCGACCACTCAATAACGCGTTCGTACAACGGTGTAAACAGCTTCATATCAACTCGACGCCTCGGAAAATATAGTAGTAATTACTTTAATTATAGTTCGTAATATTCTGTTTATTAAACTTTATTTCCCACGAACCAGAGGAACAAAACTTACCGCACCCAGGGACACCTGCTCAAAACGGTCCGGGTGGTTAACGACCATGGTCAGGTCCTGGCACCCTTTCGGCCCGATCGGAATAACCAGCCGCCCGCCCGGGGCGAGTTGCTCGAGTAGCTTTTGTGGCATTGAGGATGCCGCCGCCGTCACGATGATGCCATCGTAGGGTCCGTATTTCGGCCACCCCTCCCAACCATCGCCCGGACGAAACTCCACGTTATAAATATCGAGCTCCCGCAGTCGCTGACGTGTCTTGGTCAGCAACTCACGAATGCGCTCAACGGTATAGATTTTCTTCACGAGAGGTGCGAGTACCGCCGTCTGATAACCGCAACCCGTGCCGATTTCCAGAACGTTCTTCCCCTCGAACCCGGCGAGGAGCGCTTCGGTCATACGGGCCACGATAAATGGCTGGCTGATCGTCTGACCGAGGCCAATCGGCAATGCAGTATCTTCATAGGCCCTGCTGGCCAGCGCTTCATCGACGAACAGGTGACGCGGCACATTCCGTATCTGGTTCAATACCGGCCCCGAACGTATTCCCTGATCGACGAGGCGCTGGACCAGACGGTCGCGCGTGCGCGCCGAGGTCATTCCGATGCCTTGCCGGGAGCTGGCCACCTAGCTCGATCCCAGCCAGCCTGCGAGGCCCTCAATGGCATCTTGCCGGGTCAGATCCACCTTCAGCGGCGTAACGCACGCGTAGCCTTCTTCAATGGCAAAAAAATCCGTGCCCTCGCCTGCATCCTGCCCCACGCCCGCGGGGCCTACCCAGTAAATGGGCCGACCGTAAGGATCCGTGTCTTTTAATATCGGTTCTGACTTGTGGCGAAAGCCCAGTCGCGTGGCCCTGATGCCCTTGAGTTGTTCCATCGCAAGGTCCGGCACATTCAGATTCAGCACGACATTGGAAGCCAGCGGCGCACGCTCGATCTTCTGCACCAGTGCGGCGGCCACTCTGGCGGCGGTCTCGAAATGAACCAGCTTTCCGCCTACCAGCTGTCTGCCGACCAGCGATACAGCGATCGTCGGCAGGCCCAGGAAGCGCCCTTCCATCGCCGCTGCGACCGTGCCGGAGTAAATGACGTCGTCGCCCAGATTCGCGCCGTGATTGATTCCTGAAACGACCAGGTCCGGCTCATAGTCCAGGAAACCGGTGAGCGCCAGATGCACACAATCAGACGGGGTGCCATCCACCGTATAGCGATTCGGTCCGACCTCCGAGACCCGCAACGGCCTGTGCAAGGTCAATGAATTACTGGCGGCCGAGCGATTCCGATCGGGGGCAATGACGACCACCTCTGCGACCTTCTCCAGTGCTGCGGTCAGAGCGATGATGCCAGTAGCGAGATACC
>JALHUQ010000405.1 GCA_022866645.1 Woeseiaceae bacterium
ATGTATCCCTGCGAACAGCCGTCTCGATTCAGCAGCGTTTGCGCGTCGTAAATAACGACCTGCCATTTGAAGCCCTTTTTGACCTGACCGCCTATATGACGAACACACAATGAAAGCGGGACTACTAATAAGTACGGTGACTCGCGGATTAATGGCCGCAGCCGTTGGGCTCCTTGCAATCGTCGCGTTACAAATTGCTTTTCCGGCGAAGCTCCCAAAAGTAACCGCGGCCGACTTTGCTAGCACTGCAATATTGGACATCGAAACGCCGCCCGCCTATGTCCCCGCTGCATTCGACACCTACGCTGCGATCCTGGAGCGCCCGCTCCTTTACGCAGACCGGAAGCTGCCCGCTCCACCTCCTGAGAAGGTACTGGTCGAGACGCCGCCCGAGCCACTGCGCCTGGCGTTGGAAGGAGTGGCACTCGGTGGCGGTGCGCGCGTTGCACTATTACGCGATCAAACTAACAACCAAATCATTCAACTTCTCGAAGGCATGGCGCACAATGGTTGGACCCTGGCCGCGATTCACTCTGACAAAGCAGTGTTCAGCCGCGACGCCGAAGTGGCTGAATTAGTTCTTGAGATTCAGCCCCGTCGTCGTTGACGATAACCCCAGGCCATTAAGATGCATCGCTCTTTCGATCACCTTGACTGCGTTGCTCGCACCATTCATGTCGAAACTAATTTTGCGTGCTTCGAATTGGAGTAGCTGGCCTATTTCGTTGGTCAGTGACGCAGTATTCAGGTGATGCGGCATTAACAAGCGCCCTGCGCCCCAATAGACGAGACGCTGAGCACGAACCAGTTGCTCTTTGCGGTGACTGCCCTGACTAGGGACGAACAGAGACGGTGTTTGCGACCCGATCGCGCTAAGGGCCGTGTTGTACCCGCATTGACTGATGGAGCATCTGGCTTCGGCCATTTCGATGCGCAGATCCTTAACACATCGCGCAACTTCAAGCCCTTCGACTTCTTCGGCGCAAGCCTTGAGCTCCTGCCATTCGAGGTCGGGAAATCGTGTTCCGGCAATGATCTTCATCGGCGTCGCGGCTAGCGGCCACAGCAGGCGATGCGCCTCGATGGCAGCACGGAACAATACGCCGCCAAAAAGGCCGTCACCAGCCGAGACCAGGATCGTGTCGCCGCGCGATGCGCTTTTCGCCGGTCTCGGAATAACGAAACCTGAGTGATAGAGGGGTGTCTGAATGGTGTTTTTAGGTTGGAAAAATTCCTCAAGTCGAGCGAAAACGGGGTCCGACTGCACCAGAACGAGGTCGAAATATTTGTCGAGCAAAGACGCTGCCAAGTCGGCACGTTCTTCACCTCCGCTCGCTTCGTCCACCATGATTCCATCCGTCGTACAAACGACTAGCGATTCACCGTAGACACCGTTACGCGCCCGTTCGATCAGTGGTATCACTTCTCCGCGCAGCCGGTGTTGCGTAAAAGGAAAGTTATCAACAATGACGAGGCGTGGTTTCAGTCGCTCGAATTCTTCGAGGAGTTTGTCGCGACGAGCAATAATGCTGGATTTGAATTTCTGCGAATTGTCAAAATCGAAAATGTTGGAATCCGGGTCGACGAAAAGCTGCGGAAGGAGTACTTGGCGCACCGATTCAGGAAGGTCGATGCAATCTGGAGTCTCGTCGTCAAGGAGAACAGTGACATCCATCGACTCACTCAATTCGCGCGCGAGCTCCATCGCTCGGATCAGGTGGCCCGTGTGCTTATCGCTACAGCAGCAATACATCAATGCATTGTTTTTCATCATTCTTTCGCTCGTTAATCAAGAGGTACCCGGCCCCGCATTGCCGGGCACCCCCCGTTTACATTCCTTACTAGTTTTCCAATGCGACCTCTGTCGCAGTCAGCATATCCGGACCGGTCTCGGTGCCCCTGGCGTCGACCAGGCTACCCACGCTCACGGCTAGCCAGAAATCAGCTGCAGTCATCGGCGTCTCGGTAGCACCGCGAGAATCACGATATTGCGTTAGCCCGTCAGTCACGACGGTCACGCCGAGTACCGTTAGATTGGGCTCGCTTTTCGCCGTGACGAAACCGCGCAGCTCAATGCGGCTATCATTGGCATCATCGCGCTCGACGATCAGCGCGGTGATTTCGCCGGCGGGCAGTTCCTGGCCGCGAATTGCCACGTAGTCATCCACATTGAGATCGGTGACGTGTAGTGGATCAATTCTACCTCCGCCGCTCACCTTGTCTTCAAAACGCGTCTTGATCGCATCGGTATTGACTGTTATTCCCAGAACGACCAGCGTGTTGCCTGACACCGAGTCAATACGTCCGGTTACTCGGATCGCCGTCGACGTTTTGATTTCGACTTTGGTCGCATTGAGCACGCCAGCGCTATCGAACTCGCCCTCGACCTCTACTTTGAGATTTAACCCAAGGTTAGCCGCAGTGCCACCGACGTAGGTGGTAGACGCGATCGTCTTCACTGCAATTCCATTAACATCAAAATCGGCCGCGGATACGAAATGAGTGATGAATCCCTCGATTTCCATGTGATCACCCGCATTGTCGGCAAAGCGAGCGCCCTGGTATTCGACGCGCGTTGCGGTCAGCGTGTTGCCATTCAGGACCGTGCCTTTCGCTTCAACGGGATCGCCGTTACTAATAATTCCTGCCGTGGGAAAGTTATCGACGACCGCTGTGTTATAACTGACCTCAAGGGCATTGAGCATGAAAGTTTTGGCACCGGCATTATGAGCGCTGACGACCCCGTTGACCTCCATTACGCCGTCCCAAGTCGCCGCCGCGCGGCAGTCGATACGTGATGCTTCGATCACGCCGCTGGCATTTGGCAAGCCCGAAATTTCGACCGCCGGTATAGCAAGGAGGCCAGCCAGTGAACCAGGACAACTGTTATCAATCGAGGTCGTCGCTGATATCTGCACTGTCTGTCCCAGTACGACAATCGTATTGGCGACCGCGTCGACGCTGCTTACCGGCCCTTCAACGGCGTCATTGAATTCGACACTGTTGGCGCTGGCGTTGCTGTTGTTGTCATCAATGCTTCCTTTGACCTGAACAACTTGCCCTACGGAGAAATCGTCCTGCGTCGCGGCGGCACCGTCTTTCGTGAACGTCGCAGCACTGGTGTCATAGCGGACGCCGTTAACAATCACGCTTCCGAACCCGGTGATCGGACCCTCAGCGAAGGCGACGCCGGTGCGTGTAATGCCACCTGTCGGGGGTGGAGTTACTACTGGCGGGGTTGAAGAGCCGCCGCCGCCGCCACCGCAGCCGGCGCTGAGCAACACCGCCAACGCGAGGCTAGCAGAGGTAAATCTGGTTAAAGCGTTCATGATAATTGTCCTTTTTCATTTTCGTCATAAATAAGATAGACACCGACGCCCAAGCGAACGGTTCGTGTGTCCGTGTTCATCGAAGAGTCAACTTCGTTTTCGGAAAGCCAGGCATCCATTTTCTCGAGAAAAGAGATGCCTTTCTCTTCGACGAGATGCTTGAATACCTTGTATGTGGCAGGTCTGATGCTGGCGTTGTCGGCGATAGCCTCGAATCGCGGTGCTGACGGGCGCTGTTCATTAAGGTTATGTTCCAAGGTGGCGGCGTGATCGTGCAACGCGATGCCCATTCTTCTAACGACTTCGGGATCGAGTTCCGAGTAGACGTAGTCTCGTCTCATGACCCGGAATTGACCGTCACCCAGTTCCTCAATAAGCGCTCTCTGCTGCATTTCCTTACGAATTGCTCCGTGCGGCAAGTCACCAGCATAGCGCTTCAAAAGGCTGGCCAAACTCCCCGTTGGGCCAATTGCGGGCAGATCTTTGGGATGGCCTTCAAGGTCCATGAATTCCGCGTCCACATGCCAGCCGGTAAGGATTTGCGATATCTGATTACCCTGCTGTGCGTTTCGATCGTCAGCGCCATCCAGAACTCGGTCGCGGACTCGAGCAACCTCGCGTCGAGACAGCCCAGTCAGCATCGCGACCCGGGCATTATTGGTCGGCCTGCCTTGAATCCCGTAACCCGATCTGGCCGCCATTACATAGGCTTCCTTCGACAGTTCGCCCGAAGATCTCTATTGAGTTCAGTCGGCGGCTACCAGTTGGCCCATAGGGCCAGAGTCAAAACGAGTGGATATCTACCTCCTTTAGGTATGAGTTGAAGAAACGCCAGGGGCGTATGAGAAAGCGCAGCCGAGAACCACAGACCGGCCGTGCATGAAGATGCCGAGCAGTGAGCTCAGGCTTTATCGAAGGTGCTGAATACGGAGAGACAGCTGAGGTTGGAGATCCCGGACTCTCTAATCCCGGGTTGGGCCATAAAGCATGCAGAGCAAGCTTGACCCCAGGCAGGATGACCCCTGCCGGGTACCGCTATTCCGAAGCGGTTACGGATAATGCAGACCACGCTAGTACAAATTATGGTTCGTGTCTATAGATAAGCCCTGCAGGTTTATTTGGGGCGATATGCGCGTGTTCTGTGTGCAGCGTCTTGAGCACATTTTGCATGGCGTACTCCAAAAATATTCTATATATCCTGGGAAACTGTGTTCTATTCCGGGCTGATTAGATTATTAGCGAAAAGGTTCAGATTCAAGACGCCAATCGCGCGTAATAGCCAGCTATTGCGAAGATTGGGAACACAGAAGCTGGATCTTTTAGCCGCAAGATACGAGCTCATGAATAAACCAGGGGCTCCCTCGTTGTGAATTGTTCGTTTTAGACTCTGTCGCTTCAATACGTGCTTGCCGCAGGAGGGTCCGCGCGAGAAGCCGCGGAACCCCTGAACGTACGGAAAAGCAGGTCCGAAACGGGGTAGGTAATATTGAAATTCCAATTACTCATCAGGCGCGGATCATGATGACTGGTATGCAATGCCCGCAGTCGGCTGACCAATCCCCGCCGTCCCAACCACGAGTCTCCCGGCAAATGGTAGGCCAGGTGCAAGATTTCGTAGTTCAGAAAATAGGCTACCGCAGTGGCAACAAATAAAAAACCCACATTCTCGGCAAACAGCCTGGACAGCGCGATGCCCACCGGAAGTGCAAAGGCCAATACAAAAAACACCATCAACACGGGCGGGAACAATACAACCTTGAGATCGCGTATACCGTCCAACTCCATGTGCTGGTGCGAAAAAAATCTGTGATGCTGACCGGAAGGCCGCTTATACAACAAACCCAGCCCGGGCACCGGCCGATGCATGACAAAGCGATGTCCCAGGTACTCCGCCAGGTTCGCATACACCAAAGTGATGGGGATAGTGAGCCATTGTGCCGCCTGCACCTGGTCGAGTTGCCAGGCACTGTAAATGACTACCGCAATACCCGAGGCAAAAGTGAAACACAGATGCACCAGCCCACGGTAGTTTGCCGGAATCTCCTCTTGCCGGTATGCCTCGCGATACTCCGCCACCGCTTGTTCCCGCATATCTACAAGACCCACCGTCTGGAAAACCACCGCACTAGTGTAGCCGACATTCTCTTTCGATTTGAGGAAGCTCTGATTTACCCTGGACGCGGTACACAGTGAGGGAAAGGATAGGGATTCAAGCCGCCAGTCGCATGGAATATCCAGCTCACGAGGAAGGGTAACGCCGAAGCCCGGGTTTACAGCCCGGGGGCGACTGCAGGTTCAAAACAGAGGCTACCGCGCTTACCCTGTGAGTCAGAATGTGGTATTTGAAAATTCATGCTCCCGGGGTACTCGGGGGATTGCGCTCCGACAGCACGGGTAACATGGGAGTATTCACTCGAGATGACCCCCGAATTTATGAATACGCCAGAGAATGAGGAAGAAGAAAGCCACCTGCCGATCGCTGCACCGTGCCGCCGCATCCGCGTCACGGCACCCTTCGGCTGGATCAAGGCCGGATGGTCGGATATCCGCCGGGCCCCCAAACAAAGCCTGAGCTATGGCCTGGCTATCACCCTCATGAGTTACCTGGTCAGTTTCATGGCGCTTAAACTGGGCAACTGGGTG
>JALHUQ010000406.1 GCA_022866645.1 Woeseiaceae bacterium
CTTTCGTAATGCGTGATCCGGCAGAAAGGGCATGGTCTGGCCTCGTACACGAGGCCAGGTATTCTCCCATTCCGGGGCGCAGTATTGACGAAATTTCCCTGTTAGCGCATAAAACGGCCTACACCGACAAAGGCAAACCTGACCAAAGTCAGGGACGCAAAGCTACGGGTCCTCGCTTCCTCCGAGTAGCCATGGATGACTCCCCAAAGGAACCCCAAGATCGCCGGGCTGCCAATATTCTAATAATTGGGAGTAACCGCTATGGATCATCACAAATTGAAACTGCCCGGCAGGCAATCCTGGCTTCTTAAAGCCTTGGGTGCCTTGTCGGTCCTGCTGTTTTTCGCGGCGCCTCTGTATGCTCAGTCTTCAAATAACGAGTGTACCGGTGCTACTACAGTTCCGGCCTCGGCTCCGAACCCGGTCTACACTGACTTGGTGGATACCAGGTCCAACACAAGTAATCCGGCCGACCCCTCACTCAGTTGTAACGGGAATGGCGCCCAGACCGACGGCAACACCGCCTGGTATAAATGGACGCCGTCAGCGGACGTAGCGGTCAACATCAGCACTGTTGGCAGCATCGCAGCCGGCGGGGGCGATCTGGACACCGCGCACGGCGTCTTCACTGGTAGTTGTGCCGCGCTCACCGAAGTCGCGTGCGTGGACCAGGGCCTCACGGATAACCTGTTTTTCGAGGCTACCGGTGGCGTCACGTATTTTCTGAAATTTGGCGAATTCCTCGATGGCGCCGGTGGCGGCGATCTGGTGGTCACGCTGGAACCACCGCCGGAGCCGGAGCAGTTGATTCTCGAGTCAACTCGCGACGGTATGTCTCCGCGAATCGATAGTCTCGTTGCGCGCTGCGTGACGGATTGCGCTGCTGGCAATCCGACGCCGGCAGGCAGCAATACGATCGACGCATTGCAAATCTTCGACGGCGCAGAGAACGACGACAACGCCATCGTGCTAGGCACGCTTATAGCGCCGCCCGATACCAACGGCGACGTTGGCATCAGCCACTACGTGCAGATGGCGAACCTGCTGACGACCATCTTCGACAAGAGCGGCAACATCGTCCTCGGTCCTTTTGGCAGCAACCGTTTCTGGACAGGTTTTGGGGGCGCGTGTGAGACCACCAACCGTGGTGATCCCATTGTGCTGTACGACGAGGAAACGGACAGGTGGTTCGTGAGTCAGTTTGCCTATTTCAATGGGCCGGGAGATTTCCTGTGCATCGCCGTGTCGAAAACCGGTGATCCGACTGGCGAATATTACCTGCATGAGTTCGAGTTCACCGACATCGGCTTCCCGGACTATCCGAAGTTCGGCTTCGTCACCGATGCCATCAGCGTGATGGTCAACCTGTTCTCGCCCTTCCAGGGTGCAGGGCTGGGTGCCATCGACAAGGACGAAGCGATGACCGCTGGGCCTACGACGATGGTGTTCTTCAAGGTGGGCACGAACGAGTTCGGATTCCTCCCAGCCGATAACGACGGGCCGGTTTTCAACAACACACCGCCGACGTTTTTCACCAACAACGGCGGTTCCGGCGACAGAATTGACGTGTGGGAAATCACGCCCGATTTTGGCGTCCCCACCAATTCGACGATTGCCGAGGTGGCGAAGATACCGGTGACACCGTTCGATAGCACACTCTGCGGCGCCTCTCGCGTGGCATGCATCGACCAGCCAGGTTCGGGCACCGGCGAGTTTCCGAACAACATCAGGTTTCTGGAAGGCATCACCGACCGATTGATGCACCGCCTGCAGTTGCGTGACTTTGGCAAACGCAAACAAGTCGTCGCCAACCACACGATTGATGCGAGCGGCAATGGCGACGCAGGCGTTCGCTGGTATGAATTCTGGAACGACAAGGGTAAAGGCTGGAAGCTGAAGAAGGAGAACACCTTCAATCCCGACAGTGACCACCGCTGGATGGCCAGCGTCGCGATGAATGCCAAGGGCGAAACCTGCCTGGGGTATAGCATCTCGAGCCAAACCACCTACCCGAGTATCGGCGTGGCGGCGCGGCGTGGCACGGCTAACCACATGAATATGGGTGAATTGGTGGTCTTCGACGGCAACGTCGCTGCGAACGTCCAGACGCGGACGGCTCGCTGGGGTGACTACAGCGCTATGGCTGTCGACCCGGTCGATGATACCTGCTGGTTTACGACGGAGTTTGCAAAACCCAACTCCTTTATTGGCGAGCAGTTCGGATGGGCGACGAAGATCGTTCAATTCGACCTCAAGGGAAATAACTAGGAGGCGGAGCAGGACTTGAGTAATGGAAGAGAAGGGAGGGTTTCGATGAGACCTTCCCTTTTCCTTTTCCTCTATATTTCGCTCATTCTGGCCGCGAACGTTTTGGCCAGTTGTGCACACGCGACTCCGCCAGCAACGGAGATTGAGACGGGGATCAAGGGGCAGGTGATGATGGGGCCGATCGCACCAGGACCCACGGTCGCAGGGGCAGCGGACGAAGCGCCATTTCGCGCGGTGTTTCTGGTGCTGGACGCCGAAAGCAAATTGGTGACGCGCTTCAAATCCGACGAGAGCGGCAATTTCACGGTTCTTCTCCCGCCAGGCAACTACACGATCATTCCGGACAAACTAGCTCCCTTCCCGTATCCCGCGCGACAGAGTAAGACTGTGAAAGTGCCGGAGGATGGTTTTGCCAATGTCACACTCAGGTTCGACACTGGCATGCGCTGAGCTTCTCGGGGCACGCGGGAAGCTCTGATCTCGGGAACTGATTCGCTGCTGCGAATGTGACGCAGTTCACAAAAGCAAAGGAACCAAACGAGCAAGATGTTCCTTATGCAGATCTTATTTTTCCGGCAGCACCTTCGACGCGTGGCCGATTCCAGCGCCTGGCGCCGCCGCGAGGAGAACGCCATGAAATTCGCCAAACAGACTTTTACCGCACTTCTATGCACCGTCCTCATCGGCGCCTGCTCCGGTAGCGATGGCGGATCCGCTGCACCGGTAACGATGCCGCCGAGCATGGCGATAATTGATGCAAACAGCGCCGCGCCGATTGCCGCCGGAGTGGTCGATGCCGTATTCGCAAGCGGCAGCTTCGGCGACATCCTGAGCGGCGGTGTTTCGGGCAGCCCGGCCAGCCAAGCGAACAATGGATTCTCAAAGGCAGCCGGCTCACAGCCAGGTAGTTTACTCGGCTATTTCGCCGTCGTACCTATACCGGAAACGAACACACTTTGCGCCGTCGATGGCAGCGTAACTGTAAGCGGCGAAGTCGCAAACCCGGCGACCCTGTCAGCCGGAGACCGACTCAGGCTCGAGTTTTTCGATTGTGACGACGGTGCTGGCAAGGTGCTGAACGGTATCTATGAAATCGTCGTCAACAACTTTTCAGGCGACATCGCACAGGGGCTATTTGATCTTAACGCATCGGCGACATTCGAGGGTTTCGAAGTCGTGGAAGGATTGGAAGTGACGGCGCTGAACGGTGCAACTACGTTGGACCTCGATACCAGTATGCCGCCGATGACCAGCGTTTCTGTGTCCGGAAATTCGGTTTCCGTCAGCGACAACACGGACTCGGCGACACTGACCCTGTTTCGCACAGATGTCACGCACAATGCCGGCGTAGCGCCGGAAGCCTACACGTCGTCAGCATCCGGAACCTTGTCCAGTACGCTGTTTGTCGGTGATGTCCGTTACAGCACGCCGGTCCCCTTCCAGGGATTTGCGGGCGAACACCCGTTCGAAGGCGAATTGCTGGTTACGGGTGCAAATGGCGCCTCGGTCCGGCTAGTGGCACTCGATAATATCAACGTTCGCCTGCAAGTCGATCGGGGCGATGGTTCGGGCACTGCCACGCAGGACGTCACCTGGGCCGAACTCGCGAATTCTGTGAGCGCCGGTGCGACTGGAATCACGGGCCAGGTACTCCGGGGTCCCATCGTGCCCGGACCCGAGGTTCCAGGACAAATCAATGAGGCACCGTTTAGTGCATCGTTTCGGGTGCTGGACTCTGCCAATAATGTCGTGGCGCGTTTCGAGTCCGACGACGACGGGAACTTCACGGTTCTACTCTCTTCGGGCGAGTACACGATCGTTCCCGACGCGTCGGCGCCCATCCTGTTCCCCGAGCAACAGACGAAGGCAGTCATCGTGCCGGCGACCGGGTTTGCCGATGTCGTACTCAGTTTCGACACGGGCATCAGGTAGGCTGCAAGCCATCGGTTGGAGACATCAAGCCGGCTGAATTTCCTGATGCCCGGAATCGACGGACGTGATGTATGACGGGCGCTGACATCCGGCAGCTTAGGTACAACTGCGGATTGACTTGGTCCAGCCTAAAGTTGATCGTACAAACTCAGTAGCGCACTAAATACTTTTTCGTACAGGCCTGTTATTTGTCCTGTTGAATTTTCGTGTTGTTGGATTCAGTTGGCCTCGCCAATCCAATTTTTCCATCACTTTCGTAACAAACTGTGATCGAGAAAATGAATTATTAACTGACAAA
>JALHUQ010000407.1 GCA_022866645.1 Woeseiaceae bacterium
AATGAAGATGAAAAACGTCACAACATTGCTCGAAGAGAAGCCATATTGGGTTGTGGTCGCCGACGAATCTAAAGCCATTGTCTATTCTCAGGACACGAGACGCAGTCCATTGCAGGAACTGTTCTCGATGGAAAATGACTCGGAACGAGAAAAGATTGACAGCCTGATTTCAGATCGGGGCGGTCGTAGTGTTGACCGTCAGGGTCATACTCGTCATACGATGACGAACGAAAAGGTTGATCCCAAAAAACATCTGGCAGAAGTGTTCGCGAAAAATATCGCAGGGCGTATTGCCAAGGCAAAGCACAGTGGAAAATGTCGCGATTTTGCATTGATTGCCGCGCCCCGTTTTCTTGGCATTCTTCGAGGTGCATTGGCAGTGACGGGAAATACTGTCCCGTTTCTGACCATTGATAAAGAAGTGGTCGGTCGGGACACCGCCTTCATTGAAAAGCTGCTTGCTGGTGACTTAGCCGAATCGTCAGCAGCACGCTGATACTTCGTCGAACTCAGGGCACAGTTCGAGCGCCCAGGTCATCGAGCCTGTCGAGACGCTCATAAACCAAACGGATAGGTATCCGGAAGGCCTTCGAGTTCAGCTGTTTCGAACGGATGAACTGCGTGAGTAGAGTCAATCCAAACGTACTCGTCGAATTGTTCAGGCAGCACGGCGTGAAAATAGTGACTTTCGAGCTCTGTCTCCGGCCGGTAAATGACGCCGATGGCGCGCTCGAGTCGCGGTTTGGAAAGGCCCAGTCTCAGCGACGCAGGCTCAGCCGCACGCAGCCCAAGAAAGAAGCCGTCCTGGCTGACCTGATGACAGAGCCGCTCATAGCTGCCGGGTTGAGAGGGCCGCACGGCCTTGATTTCCATTGGGCCGCCCCAGTCCGACGCCGCAGCAACCGTGCCGTTGTCGGTGCCGAAACCGATTGAGTACGCGTGGTCGCCGAACTCCTCGCGGCAGAGATGCCCGATATTGAGTTCGCCACGGCCGGACATTTCCGTTGCGGCAGCATCGCCAACATGAGAATTGTGCGCCCAGATAACAGCCTTGTTATCGGGCGAGTGAAAGCTGCGCAGGATCTTCAGGGTCTCAAACATATAGCTGTCACGCAGATTCCACGATTCACGGGAACCGTAATACATGACTCGGTAATAGCGCTCGGCATTGGCGACCAACCGTGCGTTCTGGACGGCGTCAAGAAAGCGCTCGCCATCGTGCATCGCATATTCGCGGTGCTTGGCAGACAGTTCCATGAGCATATACACGACGTCGGCTTCACAACTTCGATAGGAACTCGTCAAGGCGACCCTTCCGTAAGTGGCAGGGTCTGTCTGCCACGGCGTGAGGCATCCGTATCGTAATCGCGCCAGTTCCGCAGTAGCAGGATCGATCTCATCAAGATATTTGAGAATTTCACGAATAGAGCTGTATAGGCTGTACAGGTCGAGGCCGTGAAAAGCGACCCGTTGATCGAGCCGTTTTTCGGTGTTGTGGATGCGCAGCCAGTCGACGAATTCACGCACTTCAGTATTGCGCCACATCCAGGTGGGGAAGCGTGCAAACGCGGTCCACTCCGATGGCGGAGTTTCGAAGTGACGCACGAAATGATCGATACGCGCAGCATCCGGCCAGTCACCCTCGATCGCTATGAAGTTGAAGTTCTTCCTGACGATGAGTTCCTGCGTAATACGGTTACGCATTTTGTAGAATTCCGAAGTACCGTGGCTCGCTTCGCCGATAAGCACGATGCTCGACTGACCGATGCGATCGAGCAGTGGCTCCAGATCGGCAGTCTCAACGGAGGTGAACGGATTGCAGTTGTCGCTGATGATGTCCTCAAGCTCAGCGTCCGTTGCTGCGATACCCTTGGCGCGCCGGGTGGGCGAGATGACAGCGTCTTCCCCCGGTTGCCAGCCTTGCTCTCCGAGCAGCGGCACAAACCGCACGTCGGCAAGATCTTCTTCCTGGTACTCGGATGAGGACAAGCGGGTGACACGAACCAGTTCCTGAACGTCACGAAATGAACCGACCGGTATGACCAGGCGACCGCCGATCTTCAGTTGCTTCTTTAGCGACTCCGGAACCTCCGGGGCCCCGGCGGTAACCACGATGGCGTCAAATGGCGCTTGCTCGGGCAAGCCGAGCGTGCCGTCGGCATGGATCATCTCGACGTTCTTGTAGCCCAGGTCCGCCAGGACAGACTCGGCCTGGTCAGCGAGTTCTTTAATGCGCTCGATTGTGTAGACCTTGCCGGCTATTTCGGCCAGCACTGCGGCCGCGTAACCTGATCCGGCGCCAATTTCCAAAACCTTCTCTCCACCTTTCAGACCAAGGCCTTCAGTCATGAACGCGACGATGTAGGGCTGCGAGATAGTCTGCTGTGCCGAGATGGGCAGCGGGTTATCGTCATACGCAAATTCGCGCAGGTTCTGCGGCAGGAACTGCTCCCGCGGGACTTTCTGCATCGCATCAAGTACCCCTTGCGAGCGCACGCCACGTGCCTCGATCTGGTGCTTCACCATCTGTTGTCGCGCTTGTGAATAGTCCAGCATGCCCATCAGCCTCTCCGCCGAAATAAAGCCACTTGCACAACTCTGCGATAATCCTTTGCCGGTCAACGGGCCATCCGCAGTTATACCTAGACGATTGACATCTCGGCCGCCTAAATTCCGACCTGTTTATCCGTCGAAGTGTTTGTCTGCTATGGTTGGCGCTGTCTTGCGCGGATGTCGAGTAAAAAGATCGTGAACAAAAGAGACTTCCTGAGAGCGTCCGTGGCTGCAGGCGTTAGCGTAGCCATCGCGCGCCCGACGATGGCGACCGGCCCCATAGAGGCCGATCAACTGCAAAACATGACCAGTAACGCGATACCGATATCAGTGGCCGAACGCAAAGGCCGGGTCGCGAAGGCGCAGCAGCTCATGCAAGCCGCCGACATCGACGCACTCGTCATCGAACCCGGTTCGGCCCTGGTCTATTTCACCGGCGTACGCTGGTGGCGATCGGAACGATTCACCGGCGCGGTTATTCCGGCTGACGGCGAGATCGCGATTGTCACGCCGTATTTCGAAGAGCCTTCTGTTCGCGAAAGCATGACATTCGGTGATGACGTTCGCACGTGGAACGAACATGAAAATCCGTTCGCGCTCGTTAACGGCATCTTGAAAGACCGCGGCCTGAAGAGCGGCAGGATCGGGGTTGAAGAAACGGTGCGACATTTCATTGTCGACGGACTGCAACAGGCGGCACCGGATTTCGACATCGTGTCCGGAAAAACAGTCACGCGCGGCTGCCGCATGATCAAGTCGCCGGCCGAAATCGCGCTGATGCAGCTGGCAAGTGATATCACAATGGCCGCTTATCATTATGTTTATGCACACCTCGACAAAGCCATGCTGCCGTCGGACATATCGGCATTGATGAACGAGGTTACGCAGCGGCTCGGCGGAGAGCCTGGGTTTGCGCTTGTGTTGCTCAATGAAGCCAGCGCTTATCCGCACGGCACGAGTCAACCACAATCGCTAAAGCCGGGCGGAATAGTATTGATGGACTGCGGTTGTTCGGTACTCGACTACGAATCGGACATTTCCCGCACCTGGGTATTCGGTGAGCCGGACAAAAAGCAACGCAAAGTCTGGAATATCGTCAAGCGAGGGCAGGAACTCGCGTTGGCGACGGCGACGGTAGGCACGCCGGCGGGGCGTATCGATGACGTCGTGCGCGAGTACTACGAAAGCGAAGGCTACGGACCGGGCTACAAAACGCCCGGCCTTCCACACCGGACCGGGCATGGCATCGGCATGGATGGCCATGAGCCGGTCAATTTTGTCCATGGCGAGCAAACACTTCTCGCGCCAGGCATGTGCTTTTCCAATGAGCCGGGGATTTATCTTTTCGGAGAATTCGGAGTCCGCCTCGAGGACTGTCTTTACATGACTGACGATGGACCACGGTTGTTTTCGGAACTGTCGCCGTCGATCGATAAGGCGTTTGGATAGAATAAAAGGGGTCGAACCAATTTTCAAATAGACGGATAATCGCTACGACTCCTTTACTACCCCTTTCATTTCAATAAGAGTGCGACCCCAATGGCCACCTCCAACAACGATAACCTCGCCGTTCTCATCGACGCCGACAACGCGCAGGCAGCAA
>JALHUQ010000408.1 GCA_022866645.1 Woeseiaceae bacterium
AAACGCGATGTGTTGAATACCCTCGCCGTTAAACGCCATCAGGTACTCCTCAATTTGCCCTACGCCTTGAGACGCTTCTTCATTCAACGGTATTCGAATCTTGCCGTCGGGAGCCGTCATGGCTGTGGATAGCAAGCCGGTGTACTCGCCTTTAATGTCGAAGTAACGAATTTCTCGGAAGTTGAACAGCTTCTCGTAGTAGTCGGCCCAGAACTGCATGCGACCGCGGTAGACGTTGTGGGTCAGATGGTCAATGACGTTGAAGCCACAGCCTGCCGGGTGTTGGTCGACGCCTTCGATATAGTCGAAGTCGATATCGTAGATCGAAGTGCCGGTTTCATATCGGTCGATCAAATAAACGGTCGCCCCGCCGATACCCTTGATCGCAGGAAGACGCAACTCCATCGGCCCGGTCGGAATTTCGATTGGCTGTGCGCCGTTCTTGAGCGCCAGCGCATACGCCTTGTGAGCATTCTTGACGCGAAATGCCATGCCGCAGGCTGACGGACCGTGCTCCTGTGCGAAGTAATACGCGTGACTGTTCTTTTCATTGTTGATAATGAAATTGATGCCGCCCTGTCGCCACAAGGCCACATTTTTTGAGCGATGCTTCGCCACCTCAGTGAATCCGAGCAGGGTAAAAGCCGCCTCCAGAATGCTCGGGTCGGGCGATGCGAATTCGACGAATTCGAAGCCGTCGAGACCCATGGGGTTTTCGAACAAGTCGGCCATAGTGGGATCCTTTGACGTAAAAAATCTTCGACAGTATGCGCGGATTATGAAAAAATAGTGCCCATAATGCGCCAATAAGTTAATGTAGTAGAAACAAAAGTTTCAGATTATTCGGAAAACGGGGTAAATAGCGCAGTGGAGCTCTCGAGAACAGATCGTCGCCTGCTAAACGAGTTGCAGCGTGACGCAACGCGTAATCAGATTGAGCTCGCAGAGCTTGTGGGTATGTCCAGAACATCCTGCTGGCGTCGAATCCGCGAATTCGAGGAAGCAGGGCTGATCGAACGCCGGGTTGCCATCCTCAATCCGAAAATTGCCGGCTTCAATATCCAGGTGTTGTTGCTGGTCGCGATGACCGAGCACACGGATAAGAATCGTCAGGGTTTCGAGCGGCACGTGTCGTTGCTTCCGGAAGTGACGGAATGTTTTTCGGTATCGGGCGATCGTGACTACGTCCTGCACGTCGTCGTGAAGGACATGGAATCCTATAACGAGTTTCTGAATTCGCAAATTCTAAAACACGCCGCCGTTCGTTCGGCAAGTTCGACGTTCGTTTTGCGACGCGTCAAGTATTCGACCGAGCTACCGTTGTAACAGGGCGATCGAGCGACCGCCGAGTGCGAGCGTGCGCTTGTTTTTCAAAGCGTCAGATTGAGCGTCGCTGGAGAATGATATTCGCCACGGGCGGGCAGTTGTCGGCAGACGCAGTGTTACGGGCTCATGAAAGCTATTGATGGCAATCGCCAGTGCGGATTCGGAATCGCCAGATCCCTTGGCGGTCATCAGCAGCGTAAATGCCTTGCTCTCAGACCACTCATCGTCACGTTTGATTTCGCCGGCAGTATTGATCCAGCGGATCTGGATACTGCCATCGCTCGTCGGCAAACTATCGTGTATGTAGTCCTCTATTCGCAGCAACGCGGTCTCACGACGTAGCCAGACCAGGTCGCGAACCTGGTTCGTGAACTCCGGGTCCTTATCGAGTCCTGACCAATCCAGCCAGCCGATAGGATTGTCCTGTGCATAGGCATTGTTATTGCCTTGCTGTGTATTTCCGAACTCATCACCGGCCAATAACATCGGCGTACCCTGCGAGAAAAACAGGCACGCGAGCATGTTGAGTCGCTGTCGCCGCCGCAACAATAGACGATCTTTGTCATTGGACTCGCCTTCTTCACCGTAGTTACAACTGTAGTTTTGACTATGGCCGTCGCGATTGTCTTCGCCGTTCGCCTCGTTGTGGCGCAGTTCGTAGCTGACCGTGTCATGTAGCGTAAAACCGTCATGGCTGGTGACAAAGTTGACGCTCGCAAACGGTGGACGACCATTGCCTTCAAAGACATCCGCCGAGCCGTGCATGCGCTGCGCGGTCGCGCCACTCAGTCCTTGATCGCCGCGCCAAAATCTGCGGATGGTGTCTCTGTACTTGTCATTCCATTCCGCCCATCGAGGTGGAAACTGCCCCAGTTGGTAGCCCCCTGGGCCGGGATCCCAGGGCTCTGCGATCAACTTGAGTTTGGCAAGCCTCGCGTCGTTGCCAATCTCAGTCAGTAATGGGTGTTCCACGGAGTAACCGTCGCTGTGGCGCCCCAGGACCGACGCGAGATCGAAACGAAAACCGTCAACGCCAACGTTTTCCGCAAAGTAAACGAGACTGTCAACGACAAGTTGCCGGACGCGTGGGTGATCGCAGTTGACGGTATTGCCACATCCGGTGTCGTTGATATAGATGGCGGGGTTGCCCGGTTCGACACGGTAGTAGGTGAGATTGTCGATGCCCCGGAAAATGAGGCTCGGGCCGCGAGAATCGCCTTCACCAGTGTGGTTGTAGGCAACATCCAGGATGACTTCGAGGCCAGCATCATGAATGCAATGAACCATCTCTTTTAGTTCATGTAGCGGCGCTCGATTTCCATAGCGTGGCATCGGCGCAAAAAAGCCGACCGTGTTGTAGCCCCAAAAATTACGCAAGCCCTGACGCGCGAGGTGGTGTTCGTCGATAAACGCCTGAATGGGCATTAACTCGATCGATGTGACGCCCAGTGCCTTGATGTAAGCCAGCACATCGCCGTTGCTCATCCCGCCAAACTTTCCCCGCTCGACTTGTTCTACTGCGGGATGCTGCATTGTGTAACCGCGAACATTGCACTCGTAGAAAATCGTGTCCTTCCACGGTACACGCGGGCGACGGTGTCTTGGCGCGGTGTCGGCATCGCAAACGACGGAGCGCGGCACGAAGGGTGCACTATCTTGAGTGCACAGCTTTGTAATTCCCTCGTTGCCGCCATGCTCGTAATCAAATACAGCGTCGTGCCAGATAAATTCGCCGTCGATTGTTCTGGCGTAGGGGTCGAGCATTAGCTTGGCCGGGTTGCATCGCAAGCCGCGTTCGGGCGCCCACGGGCCGTGTATGCGAAATCCATAGTGTTGACCGGCCCTGCAGCCGGGAAGGAAGTCGTGCCAAACGCCGTCGTCGCAATTCGACAGAAAATGTCTCTTGACCTGATTGCCGGCCACATCGAAAAAACACAATTCGACGCGCTCGGCGACCGCCGAGTAGATAGCGAAATGAGTACCGTCAGATGACGGCGTGGCGCCGAGCTGCATCAGTTGCCGTTGAGTTTGACGGGTTCTAGTCGCCAGATATCGTTGTTGTAATCACGCATCGTGCGATCGGTGGAAAAGTAGCCTGAGGCCGCGGTGTTAAGGATACTCATCTTCGTCCAGCGAACCTTGTGGGAGTAGGTCGCTGCCGCGGCGACTTGCGCGTCGACGTAGCTGCGAAAATCCGCGGCGGTCATCCAAAGATCAGCCGATTCGCGGATAGACTGCGTAATGCTGTCCATCAAGCCAGGTTCGAAGCGATTGAAATGGCCACTTTCGAGCAAATGCATGACGCGCATTAAGTCGTCGTCCGCTGCGATAATGGCTTGCGGATCGTATTGGCCACGCAGGCCCTCGATCTCATCGACCGAAAGACCAAACAAAAAGAAGTTTTCGGCTCCGACCGCATCACGAATCTCGACATTGGCGCCATCCAGGGTCCCGATCGTCAGGGCTCCGTTCATCATGAACTTCATATTGCCCGTGCCGGACGCTTCTTTGCCGGCCGTCGAAATCTGTTCGGACAAGTCCGCTGCAGGGCATATCAGTTCCATCGCGGAGACGTTGTAGTCAGGGTAGAAGATCAGCTGCAGTTTTCCCGCCATCAATGGGTCAGAGTTGATGACGCGCGCAACATTATTGATGCACTTGATAATGTTCTTCGCCATCGCATAACCCGGCGCCGCTTTACCACCGATGATAATTGTGCGCGGCACAATAGCATCGCCTTCGCCACGGCGTATCCGGTCGTACAAATGTACAGCGTGCAGCATATTCAGCAACTGTCGTTTGTACTCGTGTATGCGTTTGACCTGCACGTCGAATATCGTGTCGGTCGATACCCTGAGTCCGGTCCGTTCTTCGATGTTGACAGCGAGTCTGGCCTTATTGTCTTGTTTCACGGCTCGCCAGTGTTCCTGAAAATTAGCGTCACCAGCGAATTTTCTCAGTCGCTCGAGCTGCATCAGGTCTGTCGTCCATGTCGTGCCAATGGTCTCGTTGATAAGGCGGGAGAGTCCCTTGTTGCACGCTGCCAGCCAGCGACGCTGTGTCACGCCGTTGGTTTTGTTATTGAATTTCTCCGGCCACAATTCTGCGAAGTCGCGGAAGAGGCCTTCGCGTAGCAATTTCGAGTGCAGCGCCGCGACACCATTGACAGAATAGCTGCCGACGATTGCAAGATAGGCCATGCGCAACATCGGCTCGCCACCCTCCTGAATCAGCGACATGCGGCGAATGCGCTCGTTATCGCCTGGCCAACGCTGTGAAATTTCGTCGATGAAGCGCGCGTTAATTTCGTAAATTATGTCCAGAATTCGCGGCAGCAGGCGACGGAACATTGAAACCGGCCACATCTCCAGCGCCTCGGGTAGCAAAGTGTGGTTGGTGTAGGCCATGGTGCTGCGAGTGATGCGCCAGGCGTCGTCCCAGGACACACCGTGCTCGTCGACAAGCAGGCGCATCAGTTCGGCGACGGCCACAGCAGGATGCGTGTCGTTGAGCTGGAAGCAATTCTTGGCGGCGAAATCGGTGAAGTCATCGCCGTGATTCAGGCGCCAAAATCGTATCGTGTCCTGGAGGCTTGCCGATGCCAGAAAGTACTGCTGCTGCAGGCGCAGCACCTGACCATTCTCCGTTTCCGCGTTGGGGTACAACACCATCGTGATGTTTTCGGCGGCGTTCTTGGCCGCGACGGCATCGACGTAGCTACCGGCGTTAAATTCTTCGAGATTGAATCCATCGGTCGAGCCGGCCGACCATAGACGCAGTGTATTGACGATGTCGTTTTGGTAGCCGGGCACGGGAATGTCATAGGGAATGGCGAGCACATCGTGCGTGTCCACCCATTGATAGTGGGTTACCCCGTTCTTCGTATAGCTGCTACTGCGGCCGCCGAAACGCACCGTCTGCGTATACTCGATGCGTTCGATTTCCCAGGGGAAACCTTCACGTAACCACGAATCCGGATACTCAATCTGGTGGCCATTTTCGATGCGTTGATGAAACATGCCGTACTGGTATCGAATGCCGTAGCCGACGACGGGTAACGCCAGAGTCGCGCAGCTGTCGAGGAAGCAGGCGGCGAGACGACCGAGACCGCCATTGCCGAGTCCCGCGTCTTTTTCCCGTTCAAACACGTCTTCAAGGTCGAGGCCGAGGCGATTCAACGCCTCTGCGGTTTCGTCCTCGATATCAAGACTGAGCAGGGCATTACGCAATAATCGACCCATCAGGAATTCAAGAGATAGATATGAGACGCGGCGGGCGTCCTGAGCTTCAATTCTGTCGTGCGTTTTTCTCCAGCGCTCCATCAGTCGGTCGCGTGCGGCGAACACGATGGCCTGGTACACAAACGGCGCCTTGGCACTGACGCTGCGGCGTCCCAGTGTCCGACCGAAATAATGAGAAAAGTCGTGCAGAATCGCGTCCGCCGTCATCGGCAGACTTGTGGTCTGCAGTAACTCTGTCGTAATCGTCGGCTGGTCAGTTTGAGCGGACATGCATCAGGCTCCGTTTGCAGGTCTTAGGTACAGGGTTGCGAGTGCGGGTAGCCGCAGTTCGAGCGATTGGGCTCTGCCGTTATGCGGCGTGTCGGTTGCGGTCAGGCGATCATTTGCCAATCCACTGCCACCATACTGTTGTTTATCGGTGTTGAATACTTCCACATAATCGCCACCGTTGGGTACACCAATACGGTAGTGGTCGCGGACGATCGGCGTCAAGTTCGACACGGCAATGACAAACTGACCGGACGAGTCTCGGCGCAGCCAGGACAATACGCTGCTGTCGCGGTCGTTCCAGTCGAGCCACTCGAAGCCGCTGGAGTCAAAATCTTTTTCATACAGGGCGGGCGTGTTGCAGTAGAAGTGATTCAGGTCGCGTACCAACGCCTGCACGCCAGCGTGCAGCGGATACTGCAGCAGGTGCCAGTCCAGCGACTGGTCATGATTCCATTCGTGACGCTGCGCAATCTCGTTGCCCATGAATAATAGTTTCTTGCCCGGATGCGCGTACATGAAAGCATAGTAGGCACGAAGATTTGCGAATTGCTGCCACTCGTCGCCCGGCATGCGGCCGATTATGGAGCGCTTGCCGTGTACCACTTCGTCATGCGACAGCGGCAGCACGAAGTTTTCATCGAATGCGTATACGAGTCCGAATGTCATTTTGTCGTGGTGGTGTTTTCGATGCACCGGGTTTTCGGACATGTATGACAAGGTGTCATTCATCCAGCCCATATTCCACTTGTAGGTGAAGCCGAGACCACCGCTGTGCACCGGGCGGGACACGCCGGGCCATGCCGTCGATTCCTCCGCAAATGTTGACGCGCCTGCGGCGTGAACTTCGCTGTTGAAGCGTTTCAGAAATTCCACCGCCTGAAGATTTTCGTTACCGCCAAGCTCGTTCGGAATCCACTCGCCGTCTTCACGGGAGTAATCGAGGTACAACATTGATGCCACCGCGTCGACACGAATAGCATCGATGTGCAGCTCATGGATCCAGTACAAGGCACTGCCGATAAGATAATTGACGACCTCTCGTCGGCCGTAATTGAAAATGAGCGTGCCCCAGTCTGCGTGCTCACCTTTGCGTGGGTCAGCATGCTCGTACAATGCGGAGCCATCAAACCGCGCCAGGCCATGTTCGTCTTTCGGAAAGTGTGCCGGAACCCAGTCGACGATCACGCTGATGTCAGCGGCGTGGCAGCGATCAACAAAATAGCGGAAATCATCCGGCGTACCGAAGCGCTGTGTCGGCGCGAACAGGCCGACGGGCTGGTAGCCCCAGGATCCGTCAAACGGATGTTCGGATACCGGCATCAACTCAATGTGCGTAAATCCGATTTCTCTAACATAATCAACCAGTTGATCCGCCAACTCGCGGTATCCAAGGTAGCCGCCGTGTGCGTCGCGGCGCCACGATCCCGGATGCACTTCGTAAATCGCAATCGGCCGGTTCATTTGCGGCGTCGCCGAACGTCGCTGCATCCATGCGTCGTCCTGCCAGTGGTATTGGCTATCAAACACGATCGACGAATTGCCCGGCGGCGCTTCGTGGTAGGCCGCGTAGGGGTCCGACTTTAAGGGCAGCAACTTGCCGTAATTGTTCTGGATTTCGTATTTGTAATTGGCGCCGCGATCAGCGCCGGGAACGAATATCTCCCAAATGCCATTGCCAGGGTGCAAGCGCATGACGTGGCGGCGACCATCCCAGTAATTGAAATCGCCGACAACGCTGACGCGCGACGCGTTCGGCGCCCAGACCGCGAATCGTGTCCCCGAAACTCCGGCAATTTTGAACACGTGTGCACCGAGCTTTCTGAAGATGTGCTGGTCAGAGCCTTCGCCGAGCAAATAAAGATCCAGTTCGCCGAGCGTCGAAGGAAAACGGTAGGGATCTTCTGCGTCAAACTGAACGCCGGCGTCTGAGGTGACACGAAAAGCATAATGGCGCAGTCGCGCGGGCAAATCGCCTTCGAACACTCCGCCATCGTGCGTCCTGGTCATCTTTGCAATGACCTTGCCATGCTTGTCGATCAGGGCACAGGCGCTGGCATTGGGCTGCAGTGTGCGCACGTGCCGTGATTTACCGACGCGATGTGGTCCAAGCACGGCAAACGGGTCACGGTGCTGACCCGCGACGATGGCAGAAAGTATCTTGCTGTCAGTCATGGTCACTCTCGTAGAGATTGCGAACGGTTTGTTCTGCCGACTTGCTCCATTCGAAACGCTGCTTCGAGGCGGCGGCACAGATATTCTTCCAGGCATCGGGCTGATTTCGCTTCAGTTTGAGTGCGCGCTTTGTTGTCGCGACAAAAGCGCTGGCCTGAGCTGCCAGATTGTCGCCGTCAAAAACAAAACCGGTAATTGCATCTTCGACGGTATCCTGCAGGCCACCGACGCCATGCACAACGCAAGGCTGTCCCGCCCGCATGGCCAGCATCTGACTGATACCGCAGGGTTCGAAGCTGGATGGCATCAGGAACAGGTGTCCCAAGCCATATAAT
>JALHUQ010000409.1 GCA_022866645.1 Woeseiaceae bacterium
ATCATGCCGAATACGTCGCAGATCATGACCACGTGGGTTCGGCCGATACCGGCGAAGTAAGACGAGATGCAGGTCTTGGCCAGTGTCACAAGCACACCCGACATCAGGATCAGGTAGTAGGTGCGCTCGAGTTCGACCTGCGCCGGCTCATGTCCCATGCCCTCGAACACCCCGGCGACCAGAAACGTAATCAGCGTCAGAAACGGCGCGCTCATCACGATTATGATCATGCCTTGTGAGACGACTTTCGGACACTTCTCCGGCTCGCCCGCGCCGAGGTACTGCGCGGTCAGTGCGTTTGAGTAGGAGAGCAGTCCGATGAAAAAACAAAACGAGAAGAACGACGCCACACCGCCGCCCAGCGCCGCCGCCATGTGCGCGGGATCGATTTGCGACATGAAGTAGCGGTCGGTAAAAATCATCACCGCAAAGGCACCCTGCGATACCACCATCGGCAGGGCTATCCGCAGCAGCTCGATCATGGTCTGTCGATTGAAATTGCGGCGAATTATCAGCATGGAACCTTGCGTCGAAAATGCTAGGGGAGGCAGGCGAGTTTACGCATTGCCGGTTGCCGGGGAAAGACGAGCAGGCTCGTTCGTGTTGCTACCGTCGGTAAATGGTTTTGCCTTCTTTGACAGTCTCCAACACCTTGATGTCCTTGATTGCCATCGGGTCAACTTTTAACGGGTTGCTGTCAAGAATAACGAGGTCGGCAATCTTGCCAACCTCCAATGAGCCTCGTCTGTCCTGCTCGCCATACTGCTCGGCCGCCCAAAGTGTTTGCGATTTGATCGCTTCCAGCGGCGAAATTCGTTGCTCAGGCCCGACCACGCCACCTTCGCGCGACACTCTATTGACCGCAGACCACATCATGAACATCTGGTCGAGTGGCGCCACATAAAAATCGCTGTGATTCGTTGGTCGAAGCCCGGCATCGATAGCATCTCGCATCGGGCTGATATACGCGGCCTGCTCGGCGCCTCGGTTGTTCGTGTGTGCCGTCGCAAAGTAGAACGTGTGCAGCGTATAGAAAGAGGGCCGGATGCCGTATTCCACGAATTTCGGTATGTGGTCTTTGCGCATGAATTGCGTGTGTATCGTCGTCACGTTCCACGGCTTTTCAAAATCGCCGCCGCGCGCCTTCTCGTAGGCGTCGAGGAACATATCGATCGTCGCATCACCATTCGTATGCACAATGAGCGGCACGTTCATCGTGTAGACAAGCTTGACCAGTTGGTCCAGCTCATCCTGCGTGATCGTTGGTTCACCGCGCCAGTTTTCTTCTCCACTCGGCCCGCCAGTCAGATACGGCGTCGTGAAGTAGGCAGTCTTACCCTGTGGCGAACCGTCGACAGTAATTTTTACACCGCCGATCTTGAGGTGATTTCGATACTCGCCCCATCCTTCCACCGGGTTGCTTTGGATGGCTGCTTCGAGGTCCGTCATGAAAGGATAGGCAACGACGTCGATGATATTGGCGCCGGCCGCGGATGCTCGTTGCATCATTTCGAGTTGGCCGGCGCTGGTTGCGCCTTCGTGCGCCAGCGTAATACCGGTTTCCGCATACAGCATTTGTGCCGCTGTTGACCAGGCGGCTTCCTGCTCGGCCATCGGTCCCGGCAAGGCTGAAAATACCGGCAGGTAGGCGGTCTCCATGATCAGTCCGTAGGGCTCGTTGCTGCCCGGCTTGCGAACGATGATACCGCCGGGCGCCGTTACCGTTTCTGCTGAGATGCCATAATCATTTAGCGCGGCACTGTTTAGTACCGCGCCATGCATCGACACATGCCCGACAATCACCGGGTTCTCCGGGAAAGCCGCGTCGAGGTCGTCCCGATTCAGAAGGCGATCATCCGGCATAACCGTGTCGTCGTAACCATAGGCCTGAATCAGCTGACCGGCCGGAACTTTGTGCTCTGCCCTGAATGCTTCGATTGCCGCGATGATGCTGTCCACATCCGCGCCGGGCCCGGCGGGTGGCGCATAAACTTTCGCCTGATTGGCGACTGACAACGCATTGATGTAATGACCGTGCGCATCGATGAAGCTCGGCAACAAGGTTTTACCGGCAAGGTCTACGACTCTCGTTGCGGCGCCGTTGTGCGCCGCTTCGATGTCGACCCTTGAACCTACGGCGAGAATCCGGCCGTCTTTTACAGCCAACGCTTCGACAACGGGCTGGTCGTCGTTAACGGTGATGATGTCGCCGCCAACATAAATGATCTCGGCGATGTTGCTGGTGTTCACTTCCGCAACAGGTGCGGTAGAACCATCGGTCGATTGTTTCGAACAACCGGCAATCACCGCTAACGCGAAAAGTGCCACTATCAGGCGATCAGTTCTCTGGATATTCATATCATCGTGCCTTGTAAACATATTTCATTGGAAGGCCCGGAAGCATATCAGAAAGATGTATCCGAACGGTTTCAGGATTTCAACCAGTTGTGCCATATGAGTAAGCCAACCATGAAAGCAATCTGGAGCGACAAAGTGATAGTCACTGAAGATCGGTGTGTCTTTGCTCCAGTTCATCCAGCGTAGCAAGCAATGCATCAACGCTCTGCATTGCCTGATCAGTCGTGCGTCTTAAAGATGTGTGGTCGCATATCGTCGCGACGAATTGCATTGATCGCAGCGTAGGCCGTGTTCTTGTCAAAATGACCAGCGTCAATGCTCGAGACTTTATCCCATGCGCGCATTTCCACGGGCGTCACATCACTCCACGAGCGACCCGCATTCGTCGTAAAAGTACCGATGCCGGGAAAGAAGCGCTGATCTGAGACCCGTGCACGGGCCTACAACCATAGCCGAGCCTAGGATAGCGTTATGTCTTTCCAATTCATAAGAACGGTAGCGATTCTGCTCGCGTCCCTGGTCCTGTTTGCTTGCGGTGGTGGCTCCAACGCATCAACGCCACCCGTCGTCGTTCCGCCGCCGTCGGGTCCAATCACCTTCCATTGCAGCAAAGACGCGACCTGCCCTGAAGTCAGCATCATTGGCGATCCGCATTCTGATATTAACGGCGTGCCCGATCCATTCCGCGGCTATGGTGATCCCAGCCTCGAGTATGACGCCGCCACCGGAACCTTATGGTTGGCTTATAGCTGGCTCAACACGCAAGTAAGCAGTGCGGGCCCGCCGGTCGTTTTCGATCTTGGCGTGCGAACCCGGCTCGCCCGCAGTGATGACAATGGCGCGTCCTTTACGTTCGTGCGCGCTGTCAATGACATGCAGATGGAGGCACATCCTGATACCGGTGTAATGGGGTGGAGCATTCATGAAGTGTCAACGCTCGTGAAGGAGCCGTCAGGATCGTGGCAGATCCTGTGGCTGAAATACTTCAACCCTTTTGGTACCGCCGCCGGTGTTGATGAACGCCAGGAGTTTCTGTACTGGCGCACAAGCGCTGCGACACCGGACCTGCTCGGCGACAACAGTGTCGTTTGGGGAAAGTTCGCGGCGACGTCTCCATCGTGGGGTGCACCGTTTGATTTCAATGCAATCCCTGAGCTCGCTGATTGTATCTTGCAGACTGAGCCAGGCTTGTTCGCTTTCAACGGCGACACTTACCTCGCGACATCTTGCCTGGTTGTCGATGCGACGGGTCGGCGAACGGATCTGGAGCGCATCGAGTTGCTGCGACAAACGGCGAACGGTTATGACTATGTCGGCACGATTCTGGATGGTCAGGATGCAGCTGATCTTGGTGTCGATACCATCGAACAAGCCGACATCTCCGTTGCGCGTGATGGCAGTATCTTGCTGGTGGTAACGCCGATTATTCTGGGAGCGGATCCCAGCCACCAGGGTTGCACGGTGTTTTCGTTTGCCGATTTCGCAAGCGCCAAAATTGCACGGGATTTAAATGGCGTTGCGATTCCGCGAGCTGTCATTACGGCTGACGGCAATAGCTTAGGCCCAGGCCTTTGCACTTATGACGCGAACAGTAACACCGGCGTGTTACTGGTTATCACAACCGTCAC
>JALHUQ010000410.1 GCA_022866645.1 Woeseiaceae bacterium
ATGCGTCCGAACTGAAGGTGTTTGTCATTAGTAATCCTTATTGTTCGATGATGCGAGTAATGACTTCTGCAGGGCCTCGCCCGCGCCAATCATGAGCGATGAGTGAGACGGCACGCTCACAGGCAACAGCATAGCGAGCCGCGCTCCTGCTGCTTCGCAGCGAACGATAACGCTGGCGACGGCCTCTCTGTGGCCGGCTATAACGACCGACTGGGATCCCTGACCGGGAAATACCATTGCTATGGTCAAAAGCTGTCTCCGCTAGCGGTTTGTTCCAGGCCGAGCATTATATAGGCGCCCGCTGCCGGACTCTAATACTTGCCAGAATCGCCCCCAGAGCGCCTCCCAGAGCGCCGTAAAGGTGTGCGGCGACGACAACCGGGCCTCCAGAGGTGGTTTCAGACCCTGGCAGGGGGCCGCTGAACTGTTCCCAGGAAATCTTGGCGATCAGTAACGTCGCCAGAACCCCGGTTTCGAGCGTGATGTGCCGCAATCGGGGAACGATGCCGGCCGCCAATAATCCGTGCAGCAGGCCGGACATGCCTACATACCAATAAAGTTCGGGGTGCCGGAACCAAAAAGCAATATCGATGCTTGCCAGGCTCACGGCAATAATCAGCACCCAGGAACGCATCGTCTGCGCGCCGCCAATCAGAAACCACACCAACAACAGGCCCACGCCATTCAATACCAGGTGTGACCAGCCCAGGTGCACAAAATGACCGCTTACCAGCCGCCAGGCCTCGCCCTGACCTATCCATACACGGTCGTAACGCAACATCTCGCTTGCTGCCGTCCCACCCAGCATGACCAGCGCCGAAACCCCTAAGATAGCCGCCGGTATCAGCCAGGATGCCGCCGGCGTTTTTTCGATACTTCCATGCAATTTGTGTAACCCCATGTTTGTTATACTGACGTTTATTCAAAGAGTGAGTCAATCTCGCGTTTCGGAGCATAGTAGAGTGAGGCATACAGAAGCACGCAGCCACCAGCAACGTGGTTTTACCCTGATCGAGATTATGGTGGTCGTTATTATTATCGGAATTCTCGCCGCTATTGTGGCACCGAACGTCATAGGTCGGGTGGATGATGCGCAGATTACCAAGGTGCATGCGGAGATAAGCAACATCGGATCCGCATTGAAATTCTACCGGCTCGATAATTTTGCCTACCCGACCAGCGAACAAGGTCTTGAGGCACTGGTGAGCAAACCTAACGATCCGAACGTTAGGAACTGGAAGCCCGGTGGCTATCTTGATCGACTGCCGAAAGATCCGTGGGGCAATCCTTACCAGTATTTGAGCCCTGGCAACAATGGAGAAGTTGATATCTTCACCCTGGGCCGTGACGGGCGCCCTGGTGGCGAAGGTCTGGATGCGGACATTGGCAACTGGGATCCGGAATAGGCCGGGCCACCGAATTTATTCATTGCAGACTATGCGTAAGTCGCGATTCGCCGCTGGATTTACTCTGATCGAGATTCTGGTCGTGATCGTTATTGTCGGAACCATTCTGTCTATCGCGATGCTCTCATTTGGAATTATCGGCAACGATCGCGACCTGCAGACCGAAGCGAGGCGCTTTCTGTCATTGGTTGAAGTTGCTCGGGATGAAGCGTCAATGCAGGGTCGGGAATTCGGGATCGAGTTGATGACGGCGGGATATCGTTTCGTTGAATATGATGCCCTAACGGGTTTATGGGCTGATGTGCCGGGAGACGATACTTTGCGCCTTCGCAGCATGCCTGAGGATGTGGAGTTGGAACTTTACCTCGAGGATAAGCGCATAGTGCTCGACGATGATCCGGCAGAATTTGAGGATCCGGACAAGAGAACGAGTATGACGACAACCAAAGCGTATGCGCCCCATTTGTTGATCTACTCCAGTGGTGACGCGACTCCCTTCGAATTGCATGTCTGGCGCTCATTTGACGACGAGCGCGTAATTCTTCGCGGCAATGTCTTTGGCGAAGTCGAGCTCGTCAGTCGCGATGAAGAGTAGTCAGTGAAGCATCGAGCGAATAGCGGATTCACGTTGATAGAGGTGATGGTTGCGCTAGCCATTGTGGCCTTGTCGTTGACCGCGGTTACAGCCAGTCTGAGCCAGATGATAGACGCGGCGCAAACGATGCGAGATCGAACCTACGCCAGCTGGATCGCGCAAAATCGAATAACGGAACTCAGACTGGCCGCAGTGACGCCCAACGTTGGAGCAACGAATGGTGAAGTGCAGTACGCAAATGCGGAATGGTCGTGGCGCGCCGTTGTATCGGAAACCGGCGTTGACGATTTGTACAGGATTGACGTTTCGGTCTCACTGGCTGGCAGTGACGACATCATTCGAACGGTAAGCGGTTTTGCCGGCCCACCCGGTGCCGCTGGCGAAGCGAATCGTGCTTGGGCGCGATTGCAGCAATCAGGACCGAAATCATGACGAGTCGACGGTCACACGGCTTCACGCTGATTGAGGTATTGGTCGCTATGGCGATATTCGGTGTGCTGACGATACTTGCTTACATGGCATTAGCGCAGACACTGGCGAGCGCCGAGATGCTGACAGCACGCATGGATCGATTGCAGGCAATACAGCGAACCATGCGCTATCTGGGTAACGACCTCACTTCTGCCTCGCCGCGTCCTGTGCGTGATGAACTCGGGACTTCCTACATGCCCGCTGTCATGGTGTCACCTGCCAATAATTTTGCGCTCGCCGTTACTCACGGTGGTTGGACTAACCCGGCTGGACTGCCGCGGAGCACACAACAACGCAGCGTTTATCGGCTGGAGGACGGCAAGTTATTTCGCATCTACTACAACGTACTTGACGCGACGTATTCCAATGATGCGCTATCAACAGAGATTCTGGATGGCGTTGAGAGCCTCGAGTTTCGTCTGCTTCTGGACAATGGACAAACGACGAATCAATGGCCGCCCGACGGTACTCCGGAAAACTACAGGCCGCGAGCGGTCGAGATCATCCTTACCCTGGAAGGCGAAGGCGAAATCCGCCGCATCATTGAAGTGGCATCGTGATTAGGGTGACGCGCTCTCGTGGTGTTGCACTCATAACCGCGATGTTAATTACCGCAATAACGGGATCGTTGGCGGCGGGACTGGCATGGGACAATGCGCTGGATGTGCGCCGAACCACGGTTCTTCTGTTTCACGAACAAGGGATGCAGGTCGCGCTTGGCGCAGAAAGCTGGATCCGCAACATCCTTCGCGATGATGGAATTGAAAGCCAGACGGATCATCTCGGGGAGTTGTGGGCGAGCGAACTACCCGGATTGCCAGTCGATAATGGTTCCGTGCAGGGCGCCGTGACTGGAAACATCATTGATCTTCAGGGCCGTTTTAACGTCAACAATTTGATAGATCAAAACGGCAAAGTCGACAACGATGTGCTGGAGCAGTTTCAGCGCCTTCTCGTTGCACTGGGCCTCGACCCGAGATTTGCGGGTCTTGCAGCGGACTGGATTGACGAGGATCAGGCTGCGGGATTTCCAGACGGCGCAGAGGATTCCATCTACACGAGCTTTACCCCGCCCTATCGCACATTTAATCGCTACCTGGTCAATGTCTCCGAGTTAGCGTCTCTTGAGGGTATGGACAAGAAAAGTTTCGATATACTGTTGCCGCATATCACGGCGCTGCCCGAGAGGACACAGATCAATGTTAATACCGCTACTTTCGCTGTATTACAGTCGCTGGACGCAAATCTCGATACAACAGCCGTAGAAGCTTTGATGTCCGAACGCGAGTCAGCCGGGTTCGCCGATTACGGTCAGACGTTCTCTACATTGCTGACGAATCAGGCGATGTTTGATCAACTCACCGAAACGAGCAGCTATTTTCAATTGAAGGCGGTCGTACAGATTGATACGGTTCGTGTCACCTATTACAGTGTGTTGTTGCGGGCGCCTAATGGCGGCCCGGTGACGACAATAGTGCGAAGCCTGGGAACCATTTGAGCATGACAGAGTATGTCGTTATACGGCTGGACGCCGAAGACCAGCCAGTGCAGTGGGTGCTGGCAGACAGCGATGGCACGCGGCGGAGTAACGTCTCTACCGGCAGCCTCGAACTGGCCGCGACAGCGGCGTCGGGCCGCGCTGTCATCGTTCTCGTGCCGTCGGTTGATTTGCTGATTACATCGGTACACATCCCGGCTCGTTCGTCGTCGAAGATTAAGGCTGCCATACCCTTTGCACTGGAAGAAAACCTTGCGGAAGACGTAGAACGTCTGCATTTCGCCATAGGGAAGCGTCAAGAGAATAATCGATTGCCCGTCGTGGTCGTCGCTCACGACAAAATGTCGGACTGGCTCGGACGCCTGCGCCAAGTGGGTATTGAGCCGACGATTATGGTGCCGGACAGTTATGGCCTGCCAAGAATCCCTGGCACCTTGTCGGTCCTGATCGATGATGACACTGTCATGTTCAATGACGGTGCCGACGCGAACTTCGTGCTTCAGGGGGTGAATCCAAGCGATGTGCTGGTTTTCGCGGGCCAACTGGGTGATTCGCAAACAGAAGATGCCGAAAAGTCCGGACATCTGCTGGCGTTTTGTACACATGAACAGGACGAGCGGCTGTCGCCTGACTGGATCGCGTTACGGCAAGAACTTCACAGCGTAGACGTAAATGTTTTGCCTGACGGTGTCCTTCCGAAGCTCGCCGTCACCGTCGCCGCTGGCTACGGTGTGAATCTTCTGCAGGGCAAATATGGCAAGAGAACGGAATACTCAGTCGTATTTAAACCCTGGAGAATCGCCGCAATATTATTGCTCAGTCTCGGCGTGGTCGGCATGGCATTGAAGGGCGTGGGCTACTACCAGTTAGTACAGGACGAGTCGGCTTTGCGTGCGCAATTTATCGCCGAGTATCGCCTGATTCGTCCCGATGACACGCGAGAGATAGAGGATCCCTCGGCTATCGTGGATTCAATACGTCGCAACACAGGTGCATCGACAACGCCGCAGGTCTTCCTTCCCGGCTTACGAGAGCTGGGTGCCGCCATGGCCGCAAACTCGGCGGCAAAGATCGAGGCGATAAGCTATCGAGCCGGCGTCATCGATTTGCGACTTTCGGCACCGGATGTCCCGACCCTCGACAATATACAGAAGGCGATTACTGCCTCGGGCCGCTTTCAGGCGTCGATTCAGTCGACGGACAAGGTCGCCGACCAGATTAACGGTCGCATTCAAATCAGGGAGTCCGGTTCGTGAAAGACTGGTTTGAGTCCCTGGAAATGCGCGAGCGTCAATTCGTCGCCATCGGCGTCGTCGTCGTTGTTCTCTCACTGCTGTACGGTTTGGTTTGGGCACCGTTGGACAGGAATCACATGGCATTGAAAGCCGAGGTTCAAAATTGGCAGCGCTCGCTCGCCGAACTGCGGCCGTTGCGGGTCAACGGCAGAAATCCTGGCCAATCTCAATCCGCACCGGTAATCGGTATGCAACAGTCGCCCATCATTATTGTTGACGAGACATTGAGTAGCCGTGGCCTCGACCGATACCGGCGCCGGAGCCAGCCCACGACCAGCAACGGAATTCGTGTTGAATTCGAAAATGTTGCATTCGACGAACTGGTACTGTGGCTCGGCGACCTCAGCGAGCGCTATGCAATGCATGTTCAAGCCGGCAGCTTTTCAACTGGATCACAAGCTGCTTCTGGACGCATCAACGCGACTTTGACACTGGAGCGTGCTCTTTGATTCGCTCATGGCGTGGCCTCGTACTGGTCGGCGTATTGACGATGATTCTGGGCTTGCTTGTCACGTTTCCAGCGCGTGTCGCTTTCCAATGGTTCATGCCGACGGCGCTGACTGTCAGCGGAATACAGGGGACCGTCTGGGCTGGTAATGCGAGCGAGGCGTCCGTCAGCGGCATTTATTGCCAGGACATACTCTGGCGCATGAATCCTCTGCGCCTTTTCGCTGGCGAGGTTTCCTACAACGTCAGCGCAAAACCAGTAAGAGGATTCGTGGAGTCCGACGTCAGCCTTGGGTTCGGCGGCGTACTTTCCTTATCCAATCTGAGTGCGGCGCTGCCACTTGACTTGATTGCCGGCGCATCCGGCGTCCGGGATTTGCAGGGCAATGCCAGTTTGACCTTTGAACGGGTCGCGATCGTCAATGGCCTGCCGACTGCGGCGGACGGTACCCTGCAGGTTGCTAATCTGATAATACCGATAATCAGCCGTGACTCACTCGGCGGTTACAAAGCGGATTTCTTCACGCAGAACAATGGCATCGCTGCGAGTATCGAAGATACTGATGGCGTCGTCGATTTAGCCGGGAGTTTTCTGTTGCGAGCAGACCGGACCTATGAGTTCACCGGCCAAGTTATAGCAAAGCCGGAAACACCTCAGGCCTTGCGTCAGCAACTTGTTAATTTGCCGCCAATGAACAGTCCTGGCCAGAAGGAAATTCGCCTCGAAGGCGTATTTTAGACCGCGACCTCGACGAACGATTTCAGTAAAGGAAAATACAGCGCGCATTTGACGCTTTGCCCGGACCAGTTGCTGTAGATGGACGAATAACGCGCCAGCTGGAGTGCATAACGAGCTGCTTCAACTTGCAGGAAGCCCGCAAGGTTTCCTCCTTCATGTGAGCTCGTCTTGTAGTCGATGATCCAGTGGGTGCCGTCGGCATCGATGCGAACCCGGTCGATAATTACTGACATCAGCTCACCTTCGGAGACGCCTGTAAGCGCGAGCTCGGTATAACCCTCGCCTGAAAGTATCCAACGGCCCTTGTCGTCGTCCAGCATCGATGTAACGGCATCCTCGACTCTGGCGACAATTGGCAACGCCGCCTCGTTGCTTATGCCGGCCTCACGCAGCCATCGAGAGGTGATATCGCGTCGGCATCCATTCTCGAGGCTGGGGCCTGTAACGCGTCCGTCAGCGAATAGTTGCAACCACCGATGTACCAGAGTTCCGGCAATGCGCGCATCGCTACCGACCCAATAGAATTCCACTTCGTTGTCGCTGCTCTCAACCTCGTTGAGTGGCATTTCGCCAACAAGTAGCTCAACATCCGGCAACGTCCACGGCGACGAAAATCGACGTAATACGGGCGTTGCCCAAACTGATGAGTCTGCGACTGCTGCTCGTCGATGGCTATCTTCAAGTTGTCTGATGAACGCTGCTTCAACGGCAGGCCAAAGCAGACTCAACAAGCTATCGCTTCTTGCTGGCTTCAGTGTCTCGCCATCGGCTGCGACAGCGGTATTTCCCATGATATGCAATGATTTTCTGGCTCGCGTGCATGCGACGTAGAGCAAACGCGCCTGTTCGTGTCGATCTTTGTCGGATTCGGTCAACTCGATATAGCGATGCACCGGGTCACTCTCGACTTCCGAGCGTCGACCAATCGGGCTTATGACTTTCCGTTCCACACCGCGTTGTCCTGGCAGGTCGAACCACGACAGCACGCGGCGATTGCCGTGCCCCGGCTGTCGTCCCAGGCCGAACAACAATACATGATCAAATTCCAGCCCCTTGGCGCGATGCATGGTCATTATCTGCAAGCGGGCGTGGTCATTGCTCGATACCAATTCCAGGTCAAGGGTTGATTCGAGTTCACCAACGTCGATTAGTGTCCCTGCACGCTCGAGGTTCCCGAGCACGTCAAAATACCGGTACACGTTCTCCACGGCATAGTTGTCGGACAATATTCCGGGGCCGCCCAATGCGAACCAGACCTTTTCCACCAGGTCGCGCAGACTTTGGGATCGACGCACTGCTGTCAGTAACGCTAGCGTTCCTTGCGCTTGTCGCACAGCCCGCTGACCGAAGTCCGATAGGAACGCCAGCCGCTCTTTATCCTGCAATAGCTCCCACACGGTGCTGTTGGTGTCATTTCGGACCAACGCGTGCAAATCGGACCACTGCAAACCGATCCAAGGGGCGCGCAACAGACCCAACCAGGCAATTCGGTCGCCCTGATGTGCGGCTGCGCGGGTTAACGCCAGCACGTCGATTATCTCGGGCAAATCGGTCAGGCGGTCAATGTCTACCGCTCGATACGGGATGCGCCGCTTTCGCAGTTCGGCAAGCAGTTGCGGCAATTGTGTTCGTCCTCGAACCAGTACCGCCATGTCGTCGTCCGGGTACTGATGCAAAGTCTCTGCGATGGTGCGACTGCCGGCGGCGGCCTCGTCTTCAATGGCGGCGCCGAAAATCGGATGAATGACACAATCACCCAGCCCCTGCAGATGCGCAGCAGGCACAGCCTCTGAGTAGGCTACAGCACCGCGCATAGGATCATCATTCGCCGCGAGGATGGTTGGAAAGACCGTATTGAACCAATTCACCAGTCGTTCTCCCGAACGAAAGTTTCGGCGCAACAATAGTGGGGCCAGCTGAATGTGGCCGATGCCAAATTCCCGCGCGAGCAGGAACTGGCCGACTTCTGCATTTCGGAAGCGATAAATCGATTGCATAGGATC
>JALHUQ010000411.1 GCA_022866645.1 Woeseiaceae bacterium
AGTTACAGAAAACGTAAGACCTTTACAAAGATGCCTGAGCACGACGTTTGGTCGCGCTCAGGTCGATAGTTCGTTGTAGCCTATGCCGCTACTACGGTAATTCGCCGGGCTTTAACTTGTGGAAGCGTGGGGATAGCGACTTCAAGGATGCCATTGTGGCTGCTTGCAGTAATACCGTCGGCGTCGGCCGTTTCCGGCAATGTAAAGCGGCGACCCTGTGCTTGAATGGGTATGTAGGGCCGCGATAACACATTTCAAGTCGATCTTTTCCGAGAAAAAGACGGCCTTTTCGGCGTTTTTGGCGGCAGAAAATAGCGCGAAATGATGCCACTATATCTAGTACTAAAAAAATTTAATGAAAGTGTCATATTTTTTGCTCTATATTTAAAGCACTTACTCGCGAACATTCTATAAGTCATTGATTTATTATTATAAAGTTCCTTATACAAAAATGCGCGAAACGCTTGACAGAAGTCCCGTTCGGGCATAATCTTGTCCGCAATCAGACACAACATCTTGTGTCTATTCATAGAGCAAAAGAAGCCGGAAACGGCTCTCGTCGCGCGTATTCTGGCCGCCGACGAGCGGGGTTTTTTTTCTCTTGAGAAAAGCTAGTCAAGATAAGTACTTGGGGTCTCCTAAGGGAGTACAGGGGAGTAAGAAGACCAATGAAGTCTGCCGTAAATCTGGATACGCACACGGTTACCGACATTCAATTTCAAGCAGCATCGCTGGACATTTGGGATACCAAATATCGTCTGACAGCCAAAGATGGCTCGAAGATCGATGAGAATATTGATGACACCTACAAGCGAGTTGCAAAGGCACTCGCTGACGTAGAAATCGAGTCAAAACGTGATCACTATTTCAAGGAATTCGTCTGGGCTTTACGTTCCGGCGCGATTCCAGCTGGCCGCATTATCTCGAATGCGGGAGCGCGAGAGCACAAACCGGCGACATCGACGATCAATTGTACGGTCTCGGGCACCGTGGGCGACTCGATGGACAACATTCTCAACAAGGTGCACGAGGCGGGGCTGACCCTCAAGGCAGGTTGCGGAATCGGCTACGAATTTTCGACACTCAGGCCGAAAGGCGCTTATGTGACGGGAGCAGGAGCCTACACCTCGGGTCCCCTGTCGTTTATGGATATCTACGACAAGATGTGTTTTACGGTGTCGTCTGCGGGCGGGCGTCGTGGCGCACAAATGGGTACCTTCGATGTCGGACATCCTGATGTCATTGAGTTCATTCGAGCAAAAAGAGAAGACGGTCGCTTGCGTCAATTCAATCTGTCGCTACTGGTGACCGATGAATTCATGCAGGCGGTCATTCGGGAAGACGACTGGAAGCTGGCATTTCCGGTAACACCGAAAGAAGTCGATATCGATGGCCTTGATGTTAAAGATGAGTCGCAGTTCGTTTGGCGTGAATGGCCGGAGGCGGGCAATTACGTAACGGACAATGAGGGTCTGGTCGCGTGCAAGATATACAAGACGCTGCCTGCTCGCCGTGTCTGGGACATCATCATGGCCTCGACCTACGATTTCGCAGAGCCCGGGTTTGTGTTGATCGACAAGGTCAACGAAATGAACAACAACTGGTTTTGCGAGAACATTCGCGCGACCAACCCCTGTGGCGAACAGCCGTTGCCACCCTATGGATCGTGCTTGTTGGGCTCCATTAATCTGACTCGCTTTGTCAGCAAGCCGTTTACTGGAGAGGCGGCGTTCGATTGGGTTAACTTCCGCAAGGTCGTGAAGGTCTTCACTCGAATGCTCGACAATGTTGTGGAAATCAACGGCTTGCCGCTACCCCAACAACGTAATGAGATTCAACGCAAACGACGTCATGGCATGGGCTTTTTGGGCCTGGGCTCGACAATCACGATGCTGCGTATGAAGTACGGTGACCCGGCGGCAGTCGAGTTTACAGAAGAAGTCGCGCGTCAGCTGGCGATCGCCGGTTGGGAAGAGGCTCTCGAACTGGCTGAGGAAAAAGGGCCAGCGCCGATTATGAATGAGACTTTCGAAGTTACCGACGAAATGCTTCGCAAGCGCCCGGAAATGCGTAACGACGGATATGAGGTTGGCGACAAGGTGCCCGGGCGGATTTTGCATGCTCGCTACAGTCGCTATATGCAGCGCGTGGCCGCCGAGGCGCCTGAGTTGGTGGCGAAGTTGGCAGAGATGGGTGCGCGCTTTACACACCACAGCTCAATAGCGCCAACCGGAACCATCTCTTTGTCGCTTGCGAATAATGCGAGTAATGGTATTGAGCCAAGTTTCGCTCACCATTATTTCCGCAACGTGATTCGTCAGGGAAAGAAGACCAAAGAGAAAGTCGATGTCTTTTCGTTCGAGTTACTGGCGTATCGCGAACTGGTTGACGTGGCAGCGATGCCCGGCGGTATGGGTGACGGTTCTGTGGCCAGTAACCTGCCGGACTACTTCATTACGGCGGAAGACGTGACACCGAAACAACACGTCGATATTCAGGCGGCGGCGCAGAAGTGGATAGACTCGTCGATTTCCAAGACGGCAAATGTTCCTACGGACTACAACTACGATGATTTCAAGGACATCTATTTGTATGCGTATCAACAGGGTCTGAAGGGCTGCACGACGTTCCGCTTCAATCCCGAAGCATTCCAGGGGGTTCTCGTCAAAGAGAAGGACCTGAAGAACACGAAGTACACGTTTACGCTGGACGACGGTACAACAGTCGACCTGCAGGGCGACCAAGAAATTGAATACGACGGTGAAGTGCATACAGCGGCTAATTTGTTTGACGCCTTGAAAGAAGGCTATTACGGCAAGTTTTGATTTAAGAAGAGACGGATTGAATTAATGATTAAAGTAGATAAGAAAATTGTTGGCTACGCCGTGAATCAGCCGGCAGCCGAAGAGAAGGAAGCCAAGCGAGAATTCAAGCGTGAGGCGGGCGGTGGTGATCGTGCGGATGTGATTCGCATGCACGAAAAGCTTGAACGGCCGGAGATGTTGGTGGGATCGACCTATAAGGTTAAGACGCCGGTGTCGGATCACGCCATGTACGTAACGATCAATGACATTATTCTCAACGAGGGTACGCCGTACGAGAAGCGTCGTCCGTTCGAGGTCTTTATTAATTCGAAGAACCTCGATCATTATCAGTGGATCGTTGCGCTGACACGGATCATTTCCGCGGTATTTCGGAAGGGCGGCGATGTCGCGTTTCTGGTCGAAGAGCTCAAGGCCGTTTTCGATCCGCGCGGTGGTTATTGGCAGCCTGGCGGCAGATTCATGCCGTCGATCATCGCGGAGCTCGGCCATGTCATCGAGAAGCACCTGATCATGATCGGCTTAATAGGAACGCCGGAACTGGACGCTGGCCAGCAACAGTTGATCGCCGCGAAGCGCGCTGAATACGAGGAGTCCAGACGCCAGAAGGACGCGTTCTCGAAAAACAATTACCCGGACGGCGCGCAGCTTTGTGGCAAATGCAATACGGCCGCTCTCATCTTGATGGACGGCTGCCAAACTTGCCTGTCTTGCGGTGATAGCAAGTGCGGGTAGTTTGACTTGACGGGCTAGCTGCCAAACGCCGGGCCAAACGCTGAGCTATCGTGATAAAGTTCGCGCGTGACCCAATTAATTCCTGATTTTTCAAAAGCTCACGTCGTCGTTGCCGGCGACGTGATGCTCGACCGCTATTTGTTCGGCTCAACCGGCCGAATTTCCCCGGAAGCGCCGGTCCCGGTTGTCCACGTGCAAGAAACCGACGATCGCCCAGGTGGTGCCGCCAACGTCGCGGTTAACCTGGCCAGTCTGGGAGTAACAACCCGG
>JALHUQ010000412.1 GCA_022866645.1 Woeseiaceae bacterium
CAGCCGACACCGTGCCGATCGATCCACCCACAGTATTGTTCTCGGCGCCAAGAACAACATCAACAACCGCGAGCAGCAGGATAGCGACCAGTATTCGCGTCATCTTCGGGTTTACCAATCCTTGAGCGGAAACTCCATCGTAGTCTGCGGCGGCCAGGGCAGGCTGCCTTCCTTGAGTTTGGCGGCGAAGTTCGGCGTTGCGTCCATGTCCCAGGGAGCGCCGCAGGCGCACCACACAGCAATCTGGGCCAGGGTGGCGGATCCGAAATGGTGCCGGTCAATCGTTGCGGCCATGCGATTGACAGCCTCACGTTGGCCGCCCCAGGCGGAAATGATCAGCGGCCAAAACATATCGCTGGGATCGGCAGCTTTGTATTCATTCAAAAATCTTTCGAAGCTCGCCTGATCGCCTTCGTGGGCTGCCAGCAATGCCTTGAACTGGAGTGCGAGAAGGTCGTCGTGAATATGATCCGCGATCTCCTGCCGGGCCTCGTCGTTCTGGCCGTTTGCGATCAGCGTTCGAATCAAGGCCGTGCTAAGCCAGGCACCGGGCGCGATCAGCGAGCCCTCGCGGGCAATTCTCAAGGCCTCTACTTTATCCCCCATCCTGAGTGCGGACCGCGCACTATTGAACCAGGACAATGAACGGCGAGGGTCGCAGGCGAGGATCTTCCTGGAGCGATCGAAGTGGTTTTTCGAATAGCCAAAAGCGTTCGCAATAATCGGTGTCCAATTCCCGTCGTCACAGCCGGGCGCAGCCAGAGCGCGTTCAATCCGGCCACCGATTCCGAGCCAGTTATCGCTGATAAACGCCAGATCGAGCTCCGTCAGCAATCGGGTTTCCGGCGTTTTCGCATAGCGCACGGCGGCCTCATAGTCCGCGATCGCATGCGGATAGGCGCCAGCGACATCCTCATCGGATATCCCCGCTGCGTTATACAAGCCCGATGCGGCCTGGCTCAGCACATGTATGAACAGATCGGAATGGTCCATGTAGACCTGGGAAAAAGTGGGCACACGTTCGATGACCTGTTCGAAGTACGCGTTTGCCCGCCGCAAGCCCGCAATCGTTTCAATTTCGCCGTGCGCCTGTTCGTAAACTTCCAGGCCTTTCTGGTAAATCGTAAATGCTTCGACGTCGCGCAGGCCCGCCTGCTTCATCGCTTCGCGCTTGCGTTTATCGAGTACGACGTCCATCGCGGACGCGATTTGTTCTGCGATACTTTCCTGCACGGCAATGGTGTCCGTGGAGCTACTGTCAAAATTTTCGGACCACAGGTGAAAACCATCGTTGGCGCGAATCAATTGCGCCGTCACTCGCAAGCGATCACCGGATCGGCGTACCGAGCCTTCCACGACATGTTTCACACCCAGCGCGGTGGCTATCTCCTGAATCGGGATATCCTGACCCTTGAACGAAAACGCCGAGGTCCGTGCGGTAACGAGTAGCTCCGGCAATTGTGCCAGCGAATTGAGTATCTCCTCGGTCAGGCCATCGGCGAAGTACTCGTCATCGGGACCGCTGCTCATGGCGACGAAGGGCAGGACGGCTACGGACTTCTCGGACAGCTCGGTCTTGACTATTTCCTGGGTTTCGCTGCCCGTGGTCGCTTGTGCCGCCGGCTCTATCTCTGTAGTCGTTTCCGCAGCAAATTTATCCCAGGCAAACCACGTCAATGCCACGAGCAGGACGGCAATTATGGTGCGGTCGAGTTTGTGGCCAGTCTGCGAGGCGATGGACTGGCTGCGATCGACATCCTTTTCACGTTTGAGTCCCTCGGGCGTCAATTCGAAAGCCCACGCGAATAGCAGAACGAGTGGCAGCCCGAGCAGCAAGATGACAACGATGGTTTTGAGCACCCAGTCCGGCGCACCGAAGTTCTCAAATGCGAACTCAGCGATTTGGGCAATGACCCAGCCGATAACAGCATAGGCAATACCAACACGGACCACGTTGCGACGTTTTAGCTCAGCAAATAAAGACATTATTGTTTTTTGGGCCCCGCCGGAAAGCGCACAGTATACCGGGAAATCTGCTCAGGACCGCACCGCCTCTTGAAATCGAAATCAGCGTAAGATTGTGCGACGCCTCATTCTTGACAATAATCCCGCATGACTTTGCTGACTGAACTCAAGCCGACACTACCGAGCCCCTGGTATTACGATCCGGATCACTACGTACGCGAGCTTCGCGCGATCTGGTATCGCGACTGGGTGTGCGTCGGGAGGCTCGAAGAGGTTCCATTGGCCGGCGACTACCGGGTGGTTGCTGTCGGTGAGCAGAGGCTTATCGTTACGCGCAATGGAGTAGGGCAGGTTAAGGTGTTTCACAATACTTGCCGACATCGCGGCTCGACGCTTTGTACGGCCGAGGAGGGCCACTTTCCCAATGGCCGGATCATCTGCCCTTACCATACATGGACCTACTCTCTCGACGGCGAGCTTCTGGCAACGCCATCGCGAGTTGAAACGGACGATTTCCGTGCGCGCGATTTTTCGCTCTATGCCGTTCATTCGGACAATTGGGGCGGATTCCTGTTCGTCAACCTGAGCTCCGCGCCTGCTGAATCGCTGATTGATTTTCTTGGCGTCGAGGCAAAGGAACTCGAGAGCTGGCCGCTCGCTGACATGGTGTCCGTGCATCAGGAGCATGCTGAGCTCAAGTGCAACTGGAAGGTTTTTTGGGAGAACTACAGTGAGTGCTATCACTGTCCTCGATTGCATCCCGAGTTATGCAAGGTGGTTCCCGCCTACAAAAAAGGATTACTAAGTCACGCCGATGATCCGGAGTGGCAAGCCTGCGATGATGACGGCAGACCGCGGGTTGCAGCGGGTAAGAAGACCTGGACACTGGATGGTCAGTCGTCCTTGCCGTTGATTGAGGGACTGAGCGACGCCGAGCGTGACATCGGCATGAATTTCGCGTCGTTCACCGCCTGCCTGTTTGTCGTCGGACACCCGGACTACGTGCGCAGCGTGCGACTCGTGCCGACCGGGCCTGAATCGGTCACTCTCGTTATCGACTGGCTATTGCTGCCCGGAGTTGCCGAATCGCACGGGAGCGAGATCGAGCCGATGTTAGAGCTGGGTCGCCTGGTCGTTGAGCAAGATGGCAGAGCCTGCGAACTCAACCAGCAGGGTCTCAGAAGCTCACGGCATGAGAGCGGCGTTCTCGTGCCGCAGGAATACGGACTCTGGGAATTTCATGAGTGGCTGCGCGGGAAGCTGGCCGACGATCGATCAGCCTAAGCGAATCCGCCCAGCGACTTTTTGAGATCACGCAGCAGGTTTCGCAAAGTACCGGACAGCAAAACAAACTCGGTATCCATTTTTGCCAACGGATCGTTGTTATTGTCGGCGTCGCTGTCATCGTCCATGCCGAGAAAGCGTAGTTTGGAAATAACGCCACTATCGCTCAGCACACAGCTCATGACGTTGTCATATTCGATAGCGAGATGGGTTAAGCGCATGCCGTTCGCGACGTGATTGCGGATCGTCTGGTCGGTGAGGTCAAAATCGGTCCAGCGAACGATCGAGCCGATATCGGCTGGATCCTGCATGCGACATTCGCGACCGACTGCAAACTGCTTCGGCGCAGCGCCGAAAAATACTGCACTCAGTAGCTCATCGACCGGCTGCATGAATTTCAACGGGCGTATATTCAAGCCATCAATCGACGCTTGCAGCCGGCGCACAAATCGTTCGGCGGCAGCGTCCTGTGCGGCGTCGATTCCAAGGATTTTTTCCGCCAGGTCTACATAACCCCAGAGCCGGTCGGATTTTCGCATTGCTTTCGGCATGAGCTCATCGCGTGCTTCGGCTTTGAGGCGGCGCTTTTCCCGTGGGCTGGGCGCTTCCTGCATGCGCTCGCGATACTCCTCGATACGAACTTCCAGTTCCTCATTGATGACTGATGGCGGCAAGACGCGAGACTGGCTGCGGAGTCTGATGAGGTCGGCACCGTTCACTCGCCGGGCGAGCGAATCCCCGGCGTCCTGATCGACCGCGATCCAGCCGGAACTGCGCTCCGTCAGTGGTCCACAAGGTTTGAACCCGGCTTTTTCAAGGTTCTGGGACAAACTTTCTTCACTAGCGGGCCAGCTACCGTCGAGGCGGTAGAAACGTAAATTTCGAAACATAGGAGATCAGCAAGAAGAGTGGGGCGGCGCAGTATCCGCATTTTTTTCTGCAATGTCACCCCTGCCGGTCGAGCGTGTTAAAAAAGTGGCCGCATGCGTTTGATGCCTGCACGAATATCATCGCTGTTGTAATGCGCGAAGCTGAGACGCAGGCAGTTGTTGAGTTGTCCTTTGCTGGAGAAGACAGCACCACTCTGAAAGCCCGTTTCGAATTCGCGTGCTTTATCACGCAGCGGGGCGGTGTCTACAGTCTCATCAAACGAAAGCCAGAAAAAATAGCCGCCCTCAGGTCGCTTCCATTTTGCAATGCCTGAAAAACTTTCCTTTAGGGCGTTGTCCATCGCCTCAACTCTGTCGCGATACTCGCGTTTAAGCTTTTCAACGTGCGTGACGAGTGAGCCGTTGTCGATGGTCTGTCGAACTATGTGCGAGCTGAAGTGATTGATACTGCCGCCGCTGTTGATAAAGCCATGAGCAATTAACTTGTCTCTCAGGGACTCGCAAGTTTGTATCCAGCCCAGACGCATGCCGGGCGCCAGAATTTTCGAAAACGAACCGAGCGACACGACACGTTCGCTTGAGGTCATGGTTCCGTAAGCCGGTGGTGGCGGGTCGCAATAATAGAGTAGCTGGTAGACCTCGTCGGCGACGATCAGAAAGTCGTGCTCGACAGCCAATTCCACAATCTGCCTTCGACGCTCGGCCGACGTGCATTGTCCACCCGGATTGTGGTAGCTCGGAATCGTATAAAGGAATGCGGGACTGTGCGACTTAAGCTCGCGACGCAACTCGTCAACATCAAGGCCGTCATCGTCAACAGGGATACCAACGAGCTTGAGGCCGTGATCGCGGAATATCTGAAACGCCAGAAAATAGCTGGGCTCTTCTACAAAGACGGTATCACCGGGTTTCGCGTACACAGCCGACACCATATCCAGCGCTTGAGAGTTACCGCCGGTGACAAATAGTTCTTTCGTTGCGGCGGCAGCGCCATAGCCGGTGGTCAAGAACCCCGCAAGCGAATCGAGAAAACGCCCATCGCCTTCGGTAACCCCGTAGTTGAATTCGAAGGGTTCCGCGTTCGCAAAAAACGATGCGCTGGCGCGGCCGATGAGCTCGGCCGGCAGGAGATCGGCTGACGGCTGGCCGATGCCGAAATTGATCGTTCCGGGCGGCGCTGCACCGTCAAAGGTTACGATGTTTTTCATAGAACATATCGCCTGACGTTCTCGTGTTTACCGTCCAGGAACAAGCGAATATTGCCTGTCGATATCCTGCGGTTCTCCAATATCGATGCATCTGAATAGAACGCGACATGCGGCGTAAGAATGACGTTGCCACGACCGGTCAGTTTCGATGTCCGTAGATCCGGAGACTCTTCGCCCAATACGTCGAGGCCCGCTCCAGAGATGTTGCCGTTATCGAGCGCCTCCACCAGGGCGGCTTCATCAATCAACGCGCCGCGTGCGCAGTTGATCACAAAGGGTTTCTGATTCATCTTCCGGAAAGCACTCGCATCCAGTAAGTGTTTGTTATTCGCTGACAAGCCGCAGTTCAGGCTGATGATGTTTGCCTCGGAAAAAAGCTGATCCAGACCGCAAAGCCGAACGCCAAGATCGGTCGCCTTTTCTTCGTTCGGAAAAGGATCGTACGCCATGAGTTTTAGCCCGAAGCCACCGGCCCGGCGAGCAAGCGCCTGACCAATCTTGCCGAAGCCCACTATGCCGAGGGCCAGATCTCGCATGCGAGCAAGACCGCTCAGCGCGTCGAACTGCCAGCGCTTATCTTTCTGTACCTGTTCATGATATTCGGGCAGCCGTCGACAAAGCGCGAGCATCAACAGCATCGCATGATCGGCGACTTCGTCGGTGCAATATTCATCTATAGCGCAAACGCGGATTCCGGCATCCGCGGCTGCCTTGAGGTCAACCTTGTCGTAGCCCGTTGCTGCCACCGAGATGAGTCGGCATCGCGGCAATTGCTCGATGACCTTTCTTGAAAATGGGGAGTAGTCCGTCAAAACAGCATCTGCATCCAGGCAGGCCGCGGTGAGGCGGTCTTCATTACCATCGCAGGCGTAATGCACAAGTTCGATATCCGGGCCAAGTATCGAGCGCTCGACGGAGAGCTCGCGCCCCGCGTTTTCAGGGATTTCGGCGACCACCACTCGCGTCATTTTTTCCCGCCAGTAGCCAGGCTAATTCCAAAAAAGGTCACTACGGATATGAGCAAGCCTGGCCACAGCGGATCGAGACTGAATACGGGCGCGACGTCCATCGCCGATGCTGTGTACCAGGCGATGACAGTTATCAGCGACAGAGCGATGCTCCAGAATGCGGCAGATGAGTTGACGTTCTTCCCTGTCACCATTGCTATGGTCGGTACGAACAACCCCGCTGAGTTAATCGTAAATGCGATCAGCAAAATATCCACAACGTCCTCCATCCGCCATGCCATCAACGCAGAAGCAATGCCGACCGTGGCCGCGAGGATCATGCTGATTCGAAATAACTTCTTCGGCGCGACGTCGGGGTCGAAGTAGCGCTGATAGATGTCACGGCTGCCGTTTGCCGCGGCAGTCAGAATACAGATGTCAGCAGTCGACATTAACGCAGCGAGAATTCCGACCAGCATCAATCCTTTGAGTCCGACGGGAAAAATATCAATAACCAGTCGGGATAAAATATCGCCGCTGTTTTCGACGCCGGGATAAAGTACTGCGGCCGTCAGACCGAGCCAAATGGTCCCGATGGCGAGTGGCACCAGGAACAACGCCGCAAGCAGCGCACCGCGTCTCGCAACCGTCTCATTCTTCGCCGCGAACGTTCTCGTGAAGTTGTCCATACCGACGAAGAAACTCATGGGGAGCGAGACGCCCAGTGCGACCATGGTTGGCACGCCCCAGTTCGTCGGATTGAAATGCCCGATGGGTGTCTGGGTTGTGAGAGCTTCCACAGTACCGCCATGCAGGATCGCAACCGGAATGCCGACGATGACGATGCCGACAAATAGCAGCGTGAATTGCACGTAGTCGGTATAGGCGACGGCCAGAAAACCGCCCGTTGCGGTGTACAGGACAATGACGGAGCTCGCGAGAAACAGTGACGAGGGATAGTCCCAACCGAGCAGGCTGCTTAAGATGGCGCCGGCTGCAGCAAGTTGACCCGCTGAAAAACCGACGTAAGCGATGATGGTCGTAATAGTAGCGACGATCCGTGTACGACTGTCATAGCGGGTCTCTATGAAATCCGGATAGGTCAGTAACTGATGTTCGTTGCCACGACGTTTTACGCGGGCGGCAAACAGCAATCCGAATAAGGAACAACCAATGACCATACAGGTGATGTACCAGCCGCCCGAGATACCGAACGCGTAAACCTTCGCCGTGCCGCCAACGATCGTCGCGCCGCCTACCCAGGATGCCAGCCAAAGGCAGGCGATGGAAAACGTGCCGAGTTTGCCACCGGCAACGAAGAATTCCTCGACGGTATTCTGACGGCGACTCGCATAAAGCCCGATAGCGATCATGAGCGCGAGGTAGGCAAAGATGATGCCGGTGTCTATGGGATCAAGCATGAGGGCCAATTTACAGTGTTTTGGGCTGAACTACAGTCTGACCCGCAGGGCTGTGATGGTCGTCTTGCTAACCCGCGGTGGAGCGGATAGTGCTAAAGTTCGCTGCTGCCCCGAACCCTGGACACCCGCATGACCGAGCCCACACCCGCGATAACGACGTTTCGCGATTTCAATATTGCCGAACCGCTGTTGACCGCATTGGACGAGATTGGCTACGAAACACCGTCGCCCATTCAGGCGCAGGCGATTCCACCATTGTTGGCGGGCCTGGACGTGCTTGGCCATGCGCCTACCGGTACCGGCAAGACGGCAGCATTTGCACTGCCGTTGTTGTCGCGCCTCGATATGCAGGACAAGAACGTTCAAATCATGACCTTGACGCCGACGCGCGAACTTGCGATTCAGGTGGCCGAGGCCTACCAGCGCTATGCAAAAAATATACAGGGATTTCACGTCCTGCCCATCTATGGGGGTCAGGAGTACTCCGGACAGATACGCCAGCTGAAGCGCGGCGTGCAGGTCGTGGTTGGAACGCCCGGACGCGTGATGGACCACATGCGCAAAGGGACGCTGAAGCTGAACGGCTTGCGGGCGCTGGTGCTGGACGAGGCTGACGAAATGTTGCGCATGGGCTTCATCGAGGAAGTCGAATGGATTCTGGACCAGACGCCGAAAGGTCGGCAGATGGCGTTGTTCTCGGCGACGATGCCCAAAGAGGTAGAACGCATCGCGCGTCGTCACCTGAACAATCCGCAGGAAGTTTCGATCAAAGCCAAAACCGCGACGGCCGAAACCATACGACAGCGATACTGGCAGGTGAGCGGGCTGCACAAGCTGGACGCCCTTACTCGAATACTCGAGGTTGAGCCGTTTGATGCGGTCTTGATGTTCGTGCGGACCAAGACGGCGACCACCGAGCTTGCCGAGAAATTGGAGGCCAGGGGTTATGCGGCCGCTGCAATGAATGGCGACATGGTTCAGGCGCAACGCGAGCAAATGATCGAGCGACTGAAAAAAGGTTCACTCGATATTTTGGTGGCAACCGACGTCGCGGCACGTGGTCTCGATGTTGATCGAATTTCTCACGTCGTTAACTACGATATCCCCTACGACGCGGAGGCCTACATACACCGAATCGGCCGGACGGGCCGTGCGGGTCGATCAGGCGAGGCGATTCTTTTTGTGGCACCCCGTGAGCGGCGAATGCTTGCGGTGATTGAGCGGGCGACACGACAAAAAATTACGCAGCTTGAGCTACCGACAACCGAGACGGTTAACAACAAACGTATTGCCGACTTCAAGCAGAAGATCAGCGATACCCTGGCGGGCGGCGAATTAACTTTCATGCAAAACCTGGTCGAGCAGTATCGCAGCGAACACGATGTGCCAGCGCTCGAGATTGCCGCCGCCCTTGCAAAGATGTCGATAGGCGACAAGCAGTTGTTACTCGCGGCTGAGAAAGAGAGACCGCCGCGAGAGTTCAAAGAGGACCGGCCATCAGCGGACAGGAAATTCGACAAAAAACGGCGTGAGAGAGCGTTGCCAGAGCCGGATGGCGACAAGCAACGATACCGGATAGATGTTGGTCATGAGCACGGTGTGAAGCCGGGAAATATTGTTGGCGCCATTGCGAATGAAGCAGGGCTGGCGGGTGAGCACATCGGTCATATCTCGATAGAAAGAGACTACAGCCTGGTCGACCTGCCCGCCGGTATGCCGCGGGATGTTTTGATGGACCTTAAAAAGGTTCGGGTGTGCGGCAGGCCGATAAACATCGAGGTACACGGAAAATCTGAAAAGTCGTATGCGGACAAATCCGACAGCAAGCCTGCCAGAAGTTACGCGGATAAGGCTGGCGGCAAGCCCAAAAAGTCGTATGCAGGCAAGTCCAGCGACAGGCCGGCCAAGTCCTATGCAGGTAAGTCCAGTGATAAGCCCGCAAGGCCGTATTCGGGTAAGTCTGACAGCAAGCCGACGCGGGCGCACGCGGGTAAGTCGGACGGCAAGCCCGTTAGACCAGCGAAGAAAAGAGCGGGAGCTCAGTCCGAAAAGCCGCGCAAGAAAACAGTGACGCTCAAGCTGCACAATCGCAAACAGAAAGCCAAAGGCTAGCGACCGGTAGTCTTCCAACGATGAGAACAAACACACCCGTTCTGTATGTATTTGCGATCTCCCACTACTGCGAAAAAGCACGATGGGCACTCGATCACTTCGGCATCGACTACGAACTTCGATACGTTGCACCGGGCGAACATGGCGAGATTGCCAGAAAGCTCGGCGCACCGAAATCATCCGTGCCGTATCTGTCATTGGACGGGCGGGTGATACAGGGCTCGGCCAACATCATAAGCTGGGCTGAAGAAAAAAGCGGTTCGACCCCTTTTTCGGCGGCTTGCGGCGAGATAGAGAGACGCATTGATGACGTTGCCGGCGTTCACGTTCGGCGGTTCTATTATTCAGAAGCGTTGGTCGAGTATCCGTCGACGGTTCGACCTATATTTACTCGTGATCTTTCGTTTGCCAAGAAAATGAAGATCGGCCTCGCCTGGGGAAAGATACGCAAAATTATGATGGCTCGGATGGATCTTGGGGCTCAGCAAGGTGAAGAATCGAAAGCGATCGTGGACGCGGAGCTTGCGTGGATCGATGGTTTGCTGGCGGATGGCCGGGACTATCTGGTCGGCGACGATTTTTCGCGCGCCGACATAGCGGTAGCAAGTATATTGTCGCCACTGGCGCTGCCGCCCGAGCATCCCGTCTATAACAGGGTCAATCATCCGCCAAGAATGGCCGACGATATTACACGCTGGGAACAACGTCCGACCCTGCAGTGGGTCCGCGATATTTACTCCAAACATCGCTAGCTCCGACACCATGACCGATACCACCGAATTCAGTACGCTAAATCTGAAGCCAGAATTGCTGGGTAACCTTGTTGATCTAGGCTACACAGAGATGACTCTCGTGCAGGCCGAGACCTTGCCGCTGCTGATAGACGGTATGGACGTGCTTGCGCGCGCCAAAACCGGTAGCGGAAAAACGGCGGCTTTTGGCTTGGGCCTGCTCAATAAGCTGGACGTTGCGTCATTTTCGACTCAGGCGCTGGTGCTTTGTCCCACGCGTGAATTGGCGGACCAGGTAGCGAAGGAAATTCGCCGACTCGCGCGGGCAATCCCGAATATCAAAATACTCAGCGTTTGCGGCGGTAGTCCGGTGCGTGCACAAACGGCTTCGCTGCAGCGCAGCCCGCACATCATCGTCGGCACGCCGGGTCGTGTACACAAGCATCTGCGTGACGGCAAAATTAATCTTGGCGAATTACAGACCTTCGTACTCGACGAGGCGGATCGCATGTTGGATATGGGATTCATGGACGAGCTGGATGCGATTCTTGCTTTCGTGCCCGCCGACAGACAAACGCTGCTGTTCAGCGCGACGTATCCGGAGGCGGTGGCCGATATCAGTGCAAGAGTGCAACGCAATCCAAAGACAGTGGACGTCACCGACGATGAGCAGCCGGCACAGATAACTCAAACCTGGTGTTCTGTGACGCGCGAGAATCGGAGTGCCGAGCTGGTTCGAGTGTTAAGAGCCTGGGGTGGTGAACTCAATCTGGTGTTCTGCAATACCAAGCTTGATTGTGCCGAAGTTGCCAGACACCTGCAGGTCGAGAATATCGTTGCGCTGGCATTGCATGGCGATCTTGATCAGGCGGAGAGGAACCAGGTGTTGGTCCGGTTTTCGAATCGCAGCGCGAGTGTACTTATTGCGACCGATGTTGCTGCGCGCGGCCTGGATGTGAAGGATATCGACGCCGTATTCAACTACGAGCTACCAGCGCAGGCCGAGATTTATATCCACCGTATTGGGAGAACAGGGCGAGCAGGAAAAACCGGCGTCGCGGTGAGCCTGATAGAGGACCGTGAAATGTGGCGCCTTGAGGAAATCGAGAAGTCATTACCGGATGCGTTGATTCAGCAACGTGGCATTCCCGATGCGAAGCGCGGCGACGAATCTTTGATTCCGAAATTTACGACGATACATATTAGCGGCGGCCGCAAAAACAAATTGCGGCCGGGGGATTTGTTGGGAGCGTTGACAGCGCAGGGTGGAATACCTGGAGACGCTGTCGGGTCGATCGATCTATTCGATATCTACGGCTACGTCGCGGTGCAGAATGCACACGTGAACAAGGCGCTTCAGCAATTGAGTAGCCGGCCCATAAAGGGCCGGAAGTATCGCGCGCGAGTCAGACGATAACGGCGCATCGTCATTCGCCAACTGTGCTGCTCCAGTATTTATTCGGTTCGACCCCTATTCTTCGAGCCGTGTGCTGAGCTGTCAACAGATTTTCCAAGCAGTCGGTTCGGCCTCTTCTTTCTCAGGCGACTTGCGTCCTCTCATCGGATTGTTGCGCGCGCAAGTATTCGTCGTAAGTTCCGCGAAAGTCGACTATGCCTTTGGGCGTCATCTCAATGATGCGCGTTGCCAGCGACGAAACGAAATCCCTATCGTGGCTGATAAAGATCAAAGTGCCCGGATAGTTTTCGAGCGCAAGGTTTAAGGCCTCGATCGATTCCATGTCGAGGTGATTGGTCGGCTCGTCCATGACGATGACGTTCGGCTTCTGCAAAATGATCTTGCCGAACATTAATCGGCGTTGTTCGCCGCCGGAGACGACTTTGACCGATTTCTCGCTGTCGTCTCTCGAGAACAACATTCGTCCCAGCGTGCCACGCAACAACTGTTCATCCGCACCTTTCGGCTGCCACTGCGTAATCCAGTCGAACAAGGACATGTCAGTTTCAAATTCGGGTCCGTTGTCCTGAGCGAAAACGCCCATGCTCGCATTCTCCGACCATTTGATATCACCTGCATCTGCATCAATCTCCTGCAGCAAGGTGCGCACCAGCGTTGTCTTGCCGATCCCGTTTTGCCCCAATATCGCAACGCGCGAGCCAGCTTCGATCGTCAGGTTGAGATTTTCGAACAAGGGGCCGTCGCCATAATCCTTGCTGATGCCAGTGGCTTCAACCACGACGCGACGTAAGAGTTTGTCCTGCTCGAAGCGGATGAAAGGACTGACGCGACTGCTCGGCTTGATGTCCTCAAGCACAATCTTTTCCAGTTGCCTGGCTCGAGATGTCGCCTGACGTGCTTTTGACGCGTTCGCAGAGAAGCGACTGACGAAGGCCTGCAACTCCGCCATCTTGACCTTCTTCTTCGCATTGTCTGAATGGGTACG
>JALHUQ010000058.1 GCA_022866645.1 Woeseiaceae bacterium
CAGAAGCGGAGAAAATATCTGATTCCCGCAAATAGGAAGATGCGCTAACGTCGTACATACCCAACAGCGTATGCGAGATGTTGTCGTGTGACAGGCGCTGCTCACCAAATGCTGCGAAAAGCTGCGAATCGCTGATTCGATCCTTGTGAAAGCCATTGGAAGCCCAAAAAATAAACGGCACGTTTTTTTGCGCGGCTGGCGCTATCGCATAGGGAAGGCCGTGCAGATAAACACCACCTTCACCCAATGACTCGCCATGATCCGACGCATAAAAGAGGAATGTGTCGGTCTCGTCAGATTTGGCACGTAACTTCTCAATTAACTGGCTAAGCAAGTAGTCGGTATAGATGATGGTGTTGTCATAAGCGTTCACTACCTCTTCCGTTGTGCAATCGGTCGGAGACGCTTGCTGGCAATACGGTGTGAAAACGCCGAACCCACTCGGATAGCGGCGGCCATACGCGGGTCCATGGCTGCCGAGCGTATGTAGAACTATTAAAATATCCGGGCCATCAGCATTGAGATAACTGTCTATTTCCTGCAGGAAGATTTCATCGAAGTAGCCCATGTCGCTGTAGAACGTCGACGTTTCGTCCGGGTCGTCCTGCAGATTCGAATTTTCAATTCGGTTGCAGACGTTCTTGCAACTGGAGTTATTGTCGATCCAGACAGTCTTGATTCCAGCCGCTGTCAGAATATCCAGGACATTTGACTCGGAGCTGGCCTCACTTGGCTCGTAACTGTCCCGCCCCCGCATAGAAAACATGCACGGCACTGAAAATAGTGTCGATGTTCCACAGGAGTCGGCTTCTGCGAATATCGCACCCGGGATGTTTTCCAGTAGCGGATTAGTCCTCCTCTCGTATCCGCCCATCGAGAAATGATCCGCGCGGGCCGTTTCTCCGACAACCATGATTCCGATTGATTTCCTCGCACTGGTACTGCGCTGAAATGCTGCCGCATCGATGACATGAAATGATGGCGTGGGCCGCAGATAGTCGCGCGTCAATCGAACCATCGATATCATCGGAAAAATCGGTGTAACTGCGAATTCCAGGTCGGCCTTCTCGCGTGCGAAGTAGGCGACGAATCGAACGTTCGGTATCGTTACACCAGCTAGCAAAACAAAACCGGCCACCAGGACAAGAGCACGTACGCCCAGTTCTTTGAAGAAGGGGCGCTGTTGCAGCTGCACAAGACTGAGCAACAGGGCCGGCAGGACGCCGAAAAACAATACATGCCGAAGCAACGGAGCTGAAGCGAGTTCAGTCGCTTCGGCAAGATTGCTATCCCGCACAGTCTCACCAATATTACGCAGCATATCCTGATCGAATACGACGCCCAGATCATTACTAAAATAGGCCAATCTCGACGATACGATCAGGAACAGGGCGATCACTGACTTCTGCAACCAGCCGAAACCCACGGCAAGGAAGATCGTAACCAGTACCAGCATCATCAAGAGTACAAGGGTCGCAAGAAAACCCGCCCCGGCAAGCGAGTAGAGGTCAGGGCCGTCGAACAGAGACCCAAATAGCCCGCTATTGCTTGCGGCTACGATAAATACTGCGGCAGCGATGGCGAGCTGCCAGGGAGCGATTCTGACGGTGGGCAACGTAGGTAGTCCGTTTTTTCGTGTCTGTACGGAGTTTAGACGGTAGAACCGGGAAAATCAGTCGCCCAATGATCAGTTATTTTAATCTGGGTCGACTTCAACACCCTCCAGCAGGCGATCTATGAGGATTCTGAATGCCCCTCGGCCCTCTCTGATGGCGCCCTCAAGCGGGGTGCCCACTGCTATCCGACAGGTTTGTGTAGCTTGAGAAGGAGGCGATTGGTGTGGCCTTACTGTTGCTGATTTCATGGGACTCGCCAATGGCGAGATTCGTCGTGTTGTCAGAATTGGTCTGATTGCAGGCCAGGTAGTTCCAGAAAATCGAAGTCTGCACCCGGTCGCCCGGCATTAGAACGGGTCAGGGCTAAAAGGGGTCTAACCCGTTTTTGATTTTCTGCTTGTGTCATGTACTCTCGCCTCATGAAAAAATGCAATTCATGCGGAAAGTGCTGCGAGACGGCTGGCAACGGCGGTTTGTCTGCTTCTGCGGAAGAGATCGACTGGTGGGAGACACACCGACCCGATATCGCGCGCTACGCCATCGGCGGAAAAATATGGGTAGACCCGGCGACCGGCGAGTACTTTGCTCGATGTCCCTGGTTGCAGAAGTCGCCGGATGGCAAGCGATTCACTTGCGATATTTATGACGACCGCCCTGAAGACTGCCGATACTATCCTGTTGACATAGCGCAGATGATCGAAGATCAGTGCGAAATGCTCGAGCCGCGCGATTTATTGAATCACAGGAAGGCGCAGAGAGAACTTGATTTGTTGATGGCAGACAGCCGGCCGCCAGTCAGCGAGCGCTAATCGTTTTTGGTCGCCTCAGTATCGCCCGTGCTGCTTGAAGATGTAGTTACTGAGCTCGATATACTCATGATTCATCTGGTGCATGATGCGATGCGCCGACCGGGCAACCGCCCGCATGACTTTGTAAACCAACTGCGGGTCTTCATGAATGACTTTTTCGAAGTCCTCCCGGTCGAGGCTAAGCACCCGGCAATCACTTAGTGCACGTAATCCTACCGTGTGAACATTGCTGTCCAGGAAGCTGAGTTCGCCCGTGAGATGGCCTTCCCTGACGATTGCGATACTGGCTGTACCGTCGGCGGCGGTGCGTTTTACAACCTCGATATTGCCTGCAATGACTACGTAGAGAGAATCGTCCGTCGTGCCCTCACAAATGAGATATTCCCCGCCATGCAACTCTTTGACGTGCATAATTTCGGCGAGTTTGGCGGCCTCATCATCCGAAAGCTCACTGCCGAGGCGTGAATTCAGAATCTCTTTTTCTACTGTGTTCATGGTGTTTCTCCAGTGCAGAAAAACTAACGGTTTCGCAAGTAGCGGTCTATTCGGGATAACCACTAACTGAGGCGGCGAATCTCCCCAAAATGGTCAAATCACGGCCAGCTTTTTCCAGATCCTAAGGCTTCCGGAACAGCAGCGTAAATCGATCGGTGTTACCCGTTACCGAGTGCCTGCCCACCTCGTACTCCAACTCGTCATCAGCTCGAAAATGCAGGTCAGAGTAGTCCACGAACTCGAAACCGAGATCAAGCATTTCTTTGATGACCAGTACCGGGTCAATGCGGCGGCGATTTTCATTATCCAGTGCTTCCATGTGACGGCGTGTATGGTCGATTACACCGTACAGACCACCACTCCTGAGTGCTTTGAAGACCTGCAAATTGATCTTGTTGCGCGACTCCTCACCGAAATTGTGTTGATTGCGAAACGTCAAAACCATGTCCAGATCTGATACGCCAAATTCGAAGTCATCGGCTACATAGAAGCGCTCGCCGTCCGGTCGACGTATGTTGTCGTTTGTGGCCAGCGCGACGACTTTCTCGAATCCTGGCGTACTCAGGACGTCCGTCTGAACCCGGCCAGTGCCAAGCGCAACATACAGCTGGCCGTCTTCGGCCAAAACGGGCGCGAGCACTCGAGTGTACCAACCGCCTCCCGGTAGCAGTTCGAGGACGCGCATGTTGTCTTTCAAACCGAAAAATTTCAGCGTCTCCAGCGGCAGGCGATTATTGTCGCGATCGCGGTCGGCCTGTGGGCGCGATTCTGCAGCGAGCGCGGCTATGACTTTGGCGTCGATCTCGTTAGCAGCAAAAGCGCCGATCGACAGGAGCAGCAAGAGGGCAGTGGTCAGTAATTTCATATTCAGAGTCCTTCGTGGCAGGATTGAAGCCTAACAGCTTCTGCATAACGTGTACTATTTCGGTCGGATGAATCAAGGGATATCGGTATGGAATTGGAACAATTTATCGCCGATTGTAAAACGGCCGTTTTGGACCGGGCGCCGACGAAGGCCGTGCGTGAGATTGTCGGGCGTGCTGTCGCGGATCCGGCAGTATTGCTGAAAGCACTCGGCAAACCGGAGCGCGGCGGCGTCAATCGCATTCATGTATCCGACGACCTCACTATTCTTAATGTGATCTGGGCACCGTACATGACGCTAAAGCCACACAACCACAATATGTGGGCGGTCATCGGCGTGTACGGCGGTCGTGAGGACAATATTTTCTGGCGCAGGATTAAGGACGATCCTGACGGTCGCATCGAGGCAGCCGGTGCGAAATCGATCGGCATTCATGATGTCCGACCCCTGGGCGAGGATATTATTCACTCGGTGACGAATCCGACGACGAAGCTAACGGGTGCTATTCACGTCTACGGTGGCGATTTTTTCGAAATGCATCGCAGTGAATGGGAGCCGGAGAGCCTGCAGGAACGACCCTACAATCTGGAACGCAATATGAAGCTCTTTGAAGACGCGAACAGAATCATGGCGGTCGTGCAATGACGATTAAGAGTCTGCACAGTTGTTCTGCTGCTGGTTTGCGCACAGGTGTTCGCGGCCGAACCGTCGTTTGGGGCTATTATAGAAGGGTACGGACCGGCACTAAAGTCTCTACTGAGCGATTCGGCATATCGAACTCGATTCGGAATAGAAAACCCGAACACCGGATTGCTGGACAAACTCGCGTCCGCCGGGGTTCCGCTATGACGATGTTGACCGTGCTGCAGTCCGATGGGTACGCGTTGTCACGCTGACTCAGTAGCGGGAAGCGTATTACGGGGCAGATCGGTGACCTTTTTCTCTTCTCGATCGGTCAAAAACGGCAGCAACGACACCGCCAGAATGATCAGCGCGCAGTCTATGTACAAGGCGGCTGAATAGTTGATTCGCCCGGCGACCTGACCTTGCCAGTAATTCGCAATGACAATCGAGAGATTTGAGAGTGCCATATAGGCAGTGAACTGCGTCGCTGCCACGGCCGGGTTCGTCAGTCCCATAAAGATAGAGGCCTGCACACCGTAGGCCAGGCCATAGATCAAGCCGTGTAACATGATGGCGGCGTAAAAATGCGCAATCGGAATAGCAGACAAACCGACCGTCGAGATTTGGATGGCAAGAAACAAGGTTGGCACAGCACCCAGAGAAAAGAAAAAGGCGACCACCTTCTTGACACCCAATTTGTCACCCAACAAACCGCCCAGGACACAGCCAATACCGGCAAACGCTGAGTTCGAGATCGCGACCTGCGAAATCTGTGCTTCGCTCAAGCCGTAGTCGACCTGCAAGGTCGCGAGCAGGCCATAAGCGAGTGCCATTGCGCCTTTCGGCAGAATGGCAAACAGCAACCCTAACTTGGGCCCGGCTCCTGACTCCATGACACCGCTATAGAGATCCTTTCCGAACTGGCGGGTTACACCAAGAAAGTGCTCGAGCGCGCCAACCCGCCGCGGCGCTTCTGCAAGCGTGGCTTCCGGGTCTTCGATGTACATCAAACAAAACGTCATGCTGGCCAGAAGCATCGCGCTGACATAGAGCAAGGACGCCTCGAATCCCCAGAGACTCGAAATAAAGATAGCGCCGCCACCGCCTAACGCGATACCCAGATATTGGCCGCCAAACATGAAGCCGTTGCCCGACGCTCTTTCGTCTTTTCTTAGCACGCTGACCGCGAGCGAGTCGATCGCGACGTCCTGCGTGGCGCAGAAGAAGTTGTTGAGTACGATCATCCACAAGAGGAGATTGAATTGCGCCGAAAAGTCTATGATTGCTGTGACAATCAAAGTGATGATCATCATCATCGTACAAGTGACGATCCACGCCTTGCGTCCACCGTAACGGCGGAGCTTGACGATGTCGATCAGTGGCGCCCATGCCCACTTGAAAGACCAGGGTAGAAAAAGCGCCGCGACGAACAGGCCGATTTGCTCCAGCGTTACGCCTTCCATCCGCATGAAGGCGACCATGGCGGTCGACGAGAATCCGTAGGGGACACCTTCCGATATGTAAAGTATGCCGAACGCCGACAAACGTCCGTTGCGGCTCGCGAACAGTGATCGTGAACTCATATTGTCTTAGTTGTTGTTGGTGGTGAGTCGACTTTACCTTAGCCGAATAGCCGTGCAAATGCGCCGGGATCCGTGAGCGCCACGAACATCAGCCCGCTGATCGCACCGCACAGGTGCGCGTCATGATTGATGCGTCCCGTGTCTTGCCTCGACGCCCAATAGGAATAAGCGACATAGCCGATCGCGAACAGGAATGCCGGGATCGGTACAGGTATCGGGATTATCATCAAAGGCATGGTCGGGAAGTAGACGATAAAGGCGAAAAGAACAGCCGATATCGCGCCGGACGCACCGAGGGACGCATAGCCGGGGTTATTTCTTTGTTTGTACCAGGTGCAGGTGTGACTAACGATCAGGCCGAAGAAATACAGTACGAGGAACGGCACCGTGCCGATAAATTTTTCCATCGGGAACGCGAAGAAATAGAACGTGAACATATTGAACAACAAATGCCCGACATCAGCATGTACGAAGCCGCTCAAAATGATGGTGTCGTATTGGTGTTTGCGATGAAAATAATAGGGTCGGAACAGACACAGATCGATAATTCGTGGCGACCGAAACAAACCCATCAGGCTGATGCCGATCGTCAGTATCATGATGAGCGGTGCTGCTACGCTGCCACTTTCAAACATTTCTGTTCCTCATCTATTTGTATCCCTGCGCCTGTAAATTAAAGAGATGTGCGTATTGTCCGTCTTTCGCCAGCAGACTCTCGTGATCGCCGCGCTCGAGAATCTTGCCCTGATGTATCACTACAATTTGAGCTGCCGCTCGTACAGTCGAAAATCGATGCGAGATCAATATCGTCATTTTGCTGCTGCTCGCTGATCGGAAGTGCTCGAACACCTCTGCCTCCGAGGACGCATCCATCGCCGCCGTCGGTTCGTCCAGCACCAGGATATCGGCGTCGCTGCGCATGAACGCGCGGGACAATGCAATTTTCTGCCATTGCCCCCCTGAGAGCTCACGACCGCCCTTAAACCATCTTCCCAGCTGTGTGTCGTAGCTGTCGGGCATGTCCTCGATGAAAGGTGCGGCGAGGCCGGTCGTTGCCGCGGCCCGCCAGCGCTCTTTGTCGTCAATATGCCGGACATCGCCTGCGCCTATGTTCTCGCCAACGGAAAATTGATAGCGCCCGAAGTCCTGAAAGATGACGCCAATACGTTGTCGCAGTGCTTCAACATCCCACTCCTGTAAATCGAGACCGTCGAGCAAAATGCGGCCCTCGGTAGGATCGTAGAGGCGCGTGAGGAGTTTGATGAGTGTTGTCTTACCCGACCCATTCTCGCCGACGAGCGCCAGGCTCTCGCCCGGTTTGATCTGCAGGCTGATATGACTGAGCGCTTTCTCCGTCGCGCCGGCGTACGAAAACGAAACATCATCAAACTCCAGGCCACGCTCCGGCTCCGGGCCGCAGGCAGCATCGCCGCGCCGTGTTGGTACCGGTTGCTCCAGATATTCGTACAGATTCGACAGGTACAAATTGTCCTCGTACATGCCACTGACCGAGGTCAGTATCGCGGCGACGGCCGATTGGCCCTGGCGGAACAGCACCAGATACATGGTCATGGCGCCAAGTGTTATCGCTCCGGAAATTGCGGTGATAACGATCCAGCCATACGCGGCGTACAGCGCGCCGGTGGATACGAGACCGAGTAGAAAGCCCCAGGTATCTCGCCGTAGGGTTAGTTTTCGGTCTTCGACGAACAGTTTGCCGAAGATGTCTCTGTATCGCTGCAGCAATCGCGGACCCAGTTGAAACAGCTTCACTTCCTTAACACCGTCTTCACGAGCAATGACGGTTTCAAGGTACATCTGCATACGGGTATCGGGTGAACGCCAACGGAACAGCCGGAACGCATCGCCCGAAAATTTTGCCTCTGCGAAAAACGATGGCAGCCCGGCTGCGATCAGAATGACGACAGCCCAGGGCGAGAATGCGAAGAGCAAGACCGAGTAACTGGTCAGGGAGATCGCATTTTGCACCAGTCCGAAAGTGCGATTAACCAGGCTTAACGGTCGGCTTGATGCTTCGCGACGGGCTTGCGTCAGCTTGTCGTAGAATTCCGAGTCCTCGAAGTGAGAGAGTTCGAGCGTCATCGCTTTTTCCAGGATCATGACATTGACGCGCTGGCCGAGCAGGGCACGTAGCAATGACTGGCTGGCCGAGATCCCTCTTTGGGTCGCGGCGACGGCGATAACCACCAGCGCCTCAAGACCCACGAGCATTAACACGCCTCGCGTATCGGGATTCGCTGACTGAGTAGCAGTAACGACACCATCGACGATGAGTTGGCCGACATAGGCAATCACAGCGGGCAATATGCCGCCGACCAGCGTCAGCAAAGCGAGTGCGATCGTGAGAGGCCGACTGGTGGTCCACACGAGGTCAAGCGCGCGGCGACTGTAGCCGAACACGCCGAGAGCACGCCGGATGAAACTGGCGTCAGAATTGTTAGTGTCGGCCATAGATGCCTAGAATACTTGAATTGAAGGGAGTTGATATGAAGATCCTGACTCAGATTGCAACGGTAATTTGCCTCGCCATACTTTGCTCCGGAGCGGCGATCGCATCGGCAAAGCTGAAATTATGGCAAGTTTTGAGAACGCGGATTCCAATGTCGAGCCGACCACGGTTTATTCCGGAGAAGAGATTGATATCCGCCTCTTCGGCGACACAGCCATTGTTGCTTTCAAACTGGTAGGTACACCTACGGATAAGTCCGCTGACAAGGATATGCTGTACTACTTCAACACTGGCGTATTCCTGAAGCGGGACGGCGTCTGGAAAGTTATTGCGTGGCAAGCGACGAAGATACCGCCAACGTGAGGAAGAATCATCGGCAACGAGACCCTACCCAGGACAGTAGAAATCGGAGCCGATCGGCTGTTTACCAAAGCGGAGCCGGTCGCTGCTCCTGCCGCTACCTTTACTGTCTCCGCTCGTAGCAAGCCGCACGATCTTCCGGTCTTTGCTTATCTAAAGAACAACTACGGCAATCTTGCCCTGAATGAAATTGACAGCCTGTTCGGCTTTGTCGAGAAAAGCACGCTGTATGGCGGCCGAGGATTTACCCATCGTGAGCTGTCGGATCGCGACGTCGGCCAGCTAAATGGTGCCGGTATCGGAATTCGTATTCCGATGTCAAATCACAAAGCAGAACTCAGAGAATACCGGCTCAATATGTGGCTGTTGCGAAAATATCATGTGCCCGGTAATTCGATTATTTGCACCAACGATGATTTGGCACGATGGATACGCGCCGATTTTCCGGATTACCGTCTCGATGCGAGTGTTATCAAGAATATCAAGACGCACAAGAAGATCGAGGCGGCTATGGAGATCTACGACTCAGTGGTATTGCCAATGCCCGTGAATGAAGATCTTGAGTTTCTTGCCGAGATCAGGAGAAAAGACAAAATTACATTATTCGCGAACGCGGGTTGTGCGCTGACGTGCCCCTCGCGAATTTGTTATGTGTCGATTTCCGAGATCAACAAAGGTCGAGGCGGCGAGTTTCAATGCTCGCAGCCACTTAAAGATCGTGACTTGCTCGGCATGGTCGACTTTCCGCTGCAACCGTATATCGATCTCGGCTTTCATCGATTCAAG
>JALHUQ010000413.1 GCA_022866645.1 Woeseiaceae bacterium
CCCGATCCCGTGACCACCAAAACGCTGACCAGTGCCTTGCCCATTGATGCCGCGCTCGGACTGGTTGACTACTATGAGACTGTCGGCTTTGCTGACCATCGTGCCTCCGCCGAAGTTTGGTACAAGCTCCTGAACTGCGGAGCACGCATCGCCGCCGCGGGCGGAACCGACGCCATGGCGAATTACGCGTCCCTGCGAGGACCGGTCGGCCTTAACCGCACCTACACCCGTATTTCAGGTAACTACGAGTCGCCGGCCGAGCGACGCGACGCCTGGATTGCGGCACTAAAGGCGGGCGCCTCCATGGCCACCAACGGACCGCTCCTTGTACTTGCCGTCGACGGCCAACAGGCCGGCGGTGAAATCCACCTGCCCGACACGAAGCAGACGGTGAATTACAGCGGATTTTTGCGCTCGGCAGTGCCGGTAGATCATCTCGAGCTGGTGCAAAATGGCAAAGTCGTTAAATCGTTCGAAACCGCAGATGGGCAGACCTCCGCCGACGTGAGCGGTAACGTTACTGTCGAAGAAAGTGGCTGGTTGCTGCTGCGCGCCTGGAGTGACCAACCAAATCCCAGGACTCTTGACATCTATCCGTACGCCACAACGAGTCCGGTTTACGTAACGGTCAGGAACAACCGGCCACGTTCCAGGGAGGACGCGGACTATTTCATCACCTGGCTCGACAATATTCGCAACACCGTCAATGCGCGGCAAGACTACAACAACGCTACGGAACTGCAGACGATCCAGACGAATCTCAATCAGGCGCAGGAATTCTACGAGGCTTGCCGCCGATGAAATTTCTTTCTGTAATTAGTCGTAACACGCTCCCCACACTATTCGGTCTGGTATTGCTGATCGCCTCGCAAAGCAGCTGCGGCGGCGAGCGCTCAAACCATCAGCTCGGCGAAGAGATATTAGCCGAACTTGTCGCTATCAATACCGCGCCCAGTGGCGGCAGCGACACGCGCGCAGCGGCAGCATTGCTGGTGCGTCATCTGAAGGCTGCCGGCTTTGACGACAGCGACCTTTCGGTGCTCGGGCAAACCGAGCTTCTGCAGAATCTCGTCGTTCGTTACCGAAGCAAGACGGCACTGCGAAAGCCGTTGCTGCTCATGGCGCACATGGATGTCGTCGAGGCGCTGCGCGATGACTGGAGTTACGACCCGTTCGTCTTAACCGAAGACGACGGTTATTACTACGGTCGCGGCACGAATGACAACAAGGCCGGCGTCGCCATTCTGATCGCCAACTTAATTCGCCTCAAGCAAGAAGGTTTCGAGCCGGATCGCGACCTTATCGTGATGCTCACTGCCGATGAGGAGACCACGGGCAATGCGACGAAGTGGCTGATCCGGGAGCACAGGGACCTCATCGATGCTGAGTTCGCCCTGAACACCGATGGTGGCTCCATTCTGTTAATCGACGGAAAGCCGCTGGCTTTGATGTTACAGACCAGCGAAAAAATATACGCCTCATTCACGCTGGAGGCGACGGATCCGGGCGGCCATAGCTCACGTCCACATCGTGACAGCGCGATATCGCGACTCGCGCGGGCGCTGGTCGACTTGCAGGCGTATACATTTCCGATCGACCTTAACGAGACGACCGAGGCGTTCTTCAGGCGCTGGATGACGATCGTGCCGAAAGACGCGCCGCTCATAGAACAAGTTCTGAGTGACAATCCGGACCCGAACATACTGGATGGACTCTTCGACGAGCACTATTACAACGCCCTCGCCCGCACGACCTGCGTTGCCACGCTGCTCAGCGGGGGTCATGCTGAAAATGCACTGCCACAGGCCGCCCGAGCTACCGTGAACTGCCGTTACCTTCCGCAGTCAACTGTCGCGGATGTAAAAAACGTGTTGCAGAGCATCGCTGCACCCTATGACGTTACAGTGGCAGAGGTCCTGCCGGCCATTCCGAGCCCGCCGTCGCCGCTAAACCCCGATATCGTCGATCCTGTTACGACGCTTGCCCGTACCATCTGGAAGGACATCAATGTTATTCCGGAGATGAGCACGGGCGCGACGGACGGCGCCTATATCCGCAATGCCGGGATTCCTGTTTATGCGGTCGCCGCTATTGCTGACGACCCGAATGACATGCGCGCGCACGGTCAG
>JALHUQ010000414.1 GCA_022866645.1 Woeseiaceae bacterium
GGCATCCATGCGTGACAGTCTGCCAACTTTTGTTTGATCGAGCTCGACGACGGCCGCAGATTCGTCGCCGGTCGCGGCGACACTTTTCAATACTTCTTGAAGTGCCAATAGTCTGTCACGCCACTGTTGAGTCACAGTGACCGAGTAACGCCTATAACAATTGAAGCCCACATACCGATCAACAGCAGCATCGTCGCGTTCGACTGTCCTGTGACCATTGCTGTTACGCATGCCACATAGAACAGCACTGGCGTCTCGAACAGGTTTACAAACTGTCGGGACAGCTGCGCTGTATGACGAGGCTCGCTGCCTTCCTGATAGGTTTTGAAGTAGCTGGCATCCACTTCGCCCGCGCGAACCGCCCGGACGCGGGCACGAAATAATGCAATTACAACACCGAAGGTCAGTGAGACCATCGCTGCCATCGGGTATACCAATTCATAGTTCATGTCGCGCTACACTTTTTTGACGAATCGCATCGTTCGCACAGTACTCTATATTGCAGTTGCCGCGAAGGTTTCGCGTCGCATAAGGCCTCGTTCGATCAGCCCAATCTGATCCTCACGATGCTGTCGTTTCGATGCCAGGTCGGCTGCACCCAGCAGCTGTATCAATTCACTTTCATTAGACTGTATGCCGTCTACCAATCGCTGCAGACTGTCCCTGTAGTCGGCAGTCACGTCCTGATACTCGGTGACCTGCCAGCCGGATCCTCGCAACAAGTCGGCGTAGCTGCCGTCCACACCCACAAACGGCGGCCCGGATTCCAGGACTTCGTCATACTCCGATTGGGACAGGTCGGTCGCCGGCAGTATGACCGAAAAATGCATACGAGCATCGTCTCGTGCGACGCGTCTGGACTCCTGCAACAGCTCCATCTTCTCCGCTAGACAACACAAGACATCAGAATGACTGATGCGATCGAACGACCGGTCCAGAAACGGCAATGAGGTGCCACTGCCGGAGACGATGTCCACTTGTCCTGTCATCGCGTCCTCGCCGGCACGCTCCACCGCTTGCTGCAATGCATTGAGAGGAATATCGAGCAACGTAACGTCACACTGAGATAACTTCGCCAGCAACAAGCCCGGCCACCCCGCTCCGGAACCAATATCAAGCAATCGACTTCCGGAATGAAGTGCGAGCGACTCGATGATCGCGTCGACCTGCTTCCGGGTCGTCCAACTTGGTCCGCCGTAGTCGCTATCCAGTGCCGCTTGTTCCAGTTTTTTGATCAGCGGCAATCGCGACAGGTCGTAAGAGCCCGCAAAATCACAGCAGTTGTTTTTATCAAAAATCATTCGCTGGATTGCAGGTCGCCTTTCACAGCGAAATCCTCACTCGAAAACATTCTCGACCTGCCCGGCTCCGAGTATCGGTCGGCCAGTACTCTGACCTTTTCGACCAGCTTCCTGCGTGTGGCCTGAAGGTCTTCAATCTCCGCCCGGAGTCGAGTTCGCCGCAGTATCGAAACCATGGATACGAGCAATGTCGCTTGGGCCTCGATAACCCAGATCGAAGCAGAGAAACTGATAGTAAGACCGAGCACCGCTACGATCGCCCAAGTCGTGCCGAAGTAATTTCCGATGAAGAATGCGGCGATCAAATAGAGCATGGGTAACAAGGCGATGCTGGCGAACACTTTGAGCGTCGCAATGTCGTCCTCTTCATAACTGAAGCGCTCTCCGACCACGGCCGCAATCCAGCCGACCGGCAAATGCAGCAACACGGCCGGTATCGCGACCGGCAACAGCAGCATCATGAGGATAGAGCGCGTCGCCAGACGCCGAAATGCCTTTCCGACCGACACCTTTTGTCGCAAGTGATAATCCTTCAGGCCCAGCACTTCCAGGCGCGACTGGTAGTCATCCACTTCATCACGAAACGCGACCATTTCGGGCTCGGCCCCCGAGTCCAGATACGTTTTCACGAAGCGCCTGTTCAATTCTATGTACTGGCCGGGTGAGAGCTTCGCCGTCGCCGGCTTATATAATCGTCTGGCAGCCTGAATAAATCGCAGCGTGCTCCAGTCCGGCGCGTTCAAGGTGACCCCTGTCAGCGACTCTGTGAGCTGCTCGGTTAACTGCCGCACGCAGTCGCGTTCGTCGGCAGCGAATCGAGCCAGCCACACATCGTCAATGACGATCGGTTCACCGAACTCAATCAATACCTGACTGCGAAACTGGTGGCGATGGATGTAATTCAGCCCACAAGGAATAATCGTTACTTTGACCTTGCCACGAGCGGCAACGGTCAAGGCAATGCGAGCCGTGCCGGTCTTTAACTTCGACAACTGTGACTCGGTGTGACTGACGCCTTCGGGAAAGACGCCCATGCAGTGGCCGGCCTCAATGATTTCGAAAAACCTGTCGAATGCCTTGCTGTTGTCGACGTCGCCGTCGTGCTCTTCGCGTCGGTACACCGGGATGGCGCCGGTCGCATTCAGCATTCGACCGAGCACCTTGTATTTCCAGAGTTTGGCGTTGGCCATGAAGTGTAGCGGCCAGCGGCCACAACGGGCCGTCAGGAGCCAGCCATCCATCAAAGCGTTAGGGTGATTCCCGGCAAAAATCACCGGGCCCGCTAACGGAATATTTTCTTCGCCAACGACATCAATGCGTCGGAAAAACGTTTTCGTAATGACGTGTATCAACGAGATGATCAAGCGCTGAATCACCATGCAGCTCCGCTTCTTTGTCGGGTGTGCTCACTTTGCGATCGGCTGCGGTTTGCTGTCAAATGCAAGGGTGTTTCCCAAACCGCAATTTGTGTCCAGCAATGGCATCCGGATGGCCGTTTATGAGGAGGGTGCAGGCCCCGCCGTCATAATGGTGCACGGCTTTCCCGAGCTCGCCTACTCCTGGCGCCACCAGATACCGGCACTGGCCAACGCCGGCTTTCGCGCGGTAGCACCGGACATGCGGGGCTGCGGTCGTAGCGATGCGCCCGAAGGCGTTGATCAGTATCGCGTGAAAAAACTCATCGGTGATCTGTTGGGCTTGCTCGACGCGCTAAACATCGAACGCGCTACTTTCGTCGGCCATGACTGGGGTGCGCTGATACTCTGGCATATGGCGATGCGGGTGCCCGACCGAATCGACAGGCTGATCGCGCTGAATATCCCACACTACCCACGCCCACCTATCGATCCAATTCAAGTGTTTCGGCAAAAATTCGGCGACGATTTTTACATCGTCAATTTTCAAGACTCAGATGCCGCGGATAAAGCATTCGCGTCCGACCCAGGTCATTTCTTTGACATGATGATGCGTAAGAACCAGGTGTCCAGAGCGCAATTCGACGAATTCCCGCCGCAGATGAAGGTATTGAGCCTGCTCAAATTAATGCGGCGCAGCCAGTCCAGTGGTGAGCCATTGCTGAATGACGAGGAACGCAGCTACTACGTCAACGCATTTTCGAAATCAGGTTTTACGGGCCCAATCAATTGGTATCGCAACTGGACGCATAACTGGCAAGAGCTTGAGGGTGCGGACCCAATCATCACCATCCCAACGCTTTTCATTGGCGCCGTCGACGACGTGATCATCGCGCCGGAACATATCGAAGCCATGAAGCCACTGCTGACGAACCTGACAATAGAGATGCTCGAGCCCTGCGGTCACTGGACCCAGCAGGAACGCCCGGATGACGTCAATCGCCTGATCATTCGCTGGTTGACCGGGTTCACATAAACGCGCAATCGATTTGTTAAGAAGGGCCCTCCATGCTGGTTTGGTCGGCATGGACCTGTTCCGCAAACTACTGTGTCAATCCAGCCCTATAGAACCGATTTTCCTGAAAGTTCGGCTAATTTCCTGATGTGTCATCTGAA
>JALHUQ010000415.1 GCA_022866645.1 Woeseiaceae bacterium
GAAAATGCCGAGTTGCAGGTGCTATTCAGCCGCCGCTTCTCGCCGTTCTGGGACTGGCAACTGGGACTGCGGCACGACTTTGGCCCCGATCCCGACCGGACGCACCTGGTCATCGGCCTGCAGGGTGTCGTGGCTTACGAATTCGAATGGGATAGCGCACTCTTCGTCAGCGACGAAGGCGACGTCACCGCCCGTATCGAGGCGGAATACGACCTTCGCGTCACGCAGCGCTTGATTATGCAACCCCGCTTCGAAATCAATGCGGCTGCAACCGATGTGCCCGAGCTGGGCCTTGGCAGCGGTCTCAACAGTACCGAGCTCGGCATCCGTCTGCGCTATGAATTCAAGCGCGAGTTTGCACCTTACATTGGCGTGTCGTGGGAAAAGCTCTACGGCGACACCGCGGACTTCTCAAGGCTCGGTGGCGAGCCAACCTCGGTGACTTCCATCGTGCTCGGAATTCGGGCGTGGTTCTAATGGCGCACTGCCGAATAACGATTCGACTAACGTCAAATATGGTTCACGGCGTCGACAGACGCCAATTAAAGGAGAAAAGGAAATGAAGAGACTCATTCAAATTATGACACTTGGCATTATTGCGACGTTCGGAACAACTGTCTGGGCTGCGCAGCATGATGCGCCAGCGGACAAGCCGATGGCGCAACAGATGCAGAAAATGCACAGCCAAATTCAGGCAATGCAGGAGCAGATGAAGCAAATCAAAACGACGAAAGATCCCGCGCAACGCAAGGCGCTGATGCAGCAGCATATGAAAAGCATGCACGAAGGCATGATGATGATGGGCAAGATGGATATGGATCAGGACGATGCAATGTCGCACGACGCGATGAAAAAGAAGGAAATGCCGATGGACTGCAAAGCAGATGATGAACAATGCCAACAAATGCAATCCATGCAACATCGTCAGGATGCGATGCAGGAGCGCATGAAGATGATGCAGATGATGATGCAACAGATGATGGAGAATCAGTCCGCACAGGCGGAGCAATAGTAGGTGAGCGGGGCGTGCCCGCTAAGCGGGCACGCCATCGCATCGAGAGGAGATCGGAAAAATGAACGACTGGCATGGGGTAGGGCATAGGGGAGGCATGTGGTTTTGGTGGATACTAGGTATCGCGATCATTGGCGTACTGGCGTGGGCGGTCGTCAAACCGTTATCGCGTGCCGATGGTGATAAGGGCTCGACCCCTGAACAGCTATTAAAGCGCCGCTACGCACAAGGCCACATTGACAAAGAAGACTACGAAAAGCGTCTGCAGGACCTTCGAGAGTAGAAGGCACGATACGCAACCGACTCCTGTGGGGGGAGGTCGAGATTTGTAAGACGTTCAACACTATTAGCAATATGGCGGGCCGAGCGGGTGATACGATGTTTGGCCAGGATCATTGTTCGGGAGGCTAGCGTGGACTTGGATATCGAATGGCCGCAAATTTGGTTCAACCTGTACCATCTAGGTATCGCCTATCTGTTAGCGCTACCCATGGCCTTTGACCGAGAACGAGCCCGGCGGGGTGCTGGCTTGAGAACATTCCCGTTGGTGGCAGTTGCCGCGTGTGGTTACATGTTGGTAGCCGTTTCGGTCCTTCAGTCGGCGAACGCGGAAGCTCGAGTACTTCAAGGGCTAATCACCGGCATTGGCTTCATAGGTGGTGGGGCAATACTCAAACACAAGGGTAGCGCTTCCGGGACTGCGACTGCCGCTAGCATTTGGAACACCGGGCTAATCGGGATTGCGGTTGCATTTGGTCGCTATGAAATCGCGATGGTGATGTCAGCGATTAACTTCGTGACTCTCCGATACGTGGCTAATCTTAAAACAGACCCGTCGGAAAAAACCGGTGACGCTTAGCGTGCTGCCTGGCTTTGTATACTGACTTAACAAAATGACTGATGCCTCAAAGAATGTGCTGCAACGTGGCCTTGAAAATATTCAGGATCCTTTTTCAAGTTTCATACGCGCGCAGAAAACGACCAGCTGGTTTCTTTTACTAGCTACAGTTCTGGCCCTGTGGTGGGCTAACTCAGATTATTCTTCTACCTACCAGAA
>JALHUQ010000416.1 GCA_022866645.1 Woeseiaceae bacterium
CGCGAAGCGCTGGCAGACGACGAAAAGGGCGATCCAAGATCCTATCGTGTGCCTGATTTGTTAGTCGAGGCGGGCAGACTGGGGCAGAAATCCGGCGCCGGCTTTTACGCCTATGACGACAATCGCCAGGCGACGCCGGATCCGGCAGTGGATGAGATGATCGTGACCGCAGCAGCGGAATATGGAATCGAACGTCGATCGATATCCGATGAGGAGATCGTTGATCGATTGATTTCGTCCCTGGTCGATGAAGGTCGTGAGATACTGGAAGAGGGCATTGCGCAGCGTTCCAGCGACATAGACGTTGTTTATGTTTACGGCTATGGATTTCCTGCGTCGCGTGGTGGTCCAATGTTTTACGCGGATCAGAGAGAGGAGTAGTGCGATGGACATATCGTGGATACAGATATTCATACTAACGCTGTCGGAGTGCGTGGCTCCTGCGGGCAAGACGGTTTGCCAGGAACAGCAATTTGAATTGCGATTTCTCAGTCAGGAAGATTGCAGCTATGCGTTGGAGCAACTGATCGCTTTGAAGGACGAAGCCGAGTACGTCATCGTCAATCGTCAGAAATCGGGCTGCGCTCCGTCGGCCGCGGAGAGCAAAACCTACGCGAGTCTCGACGCCATCAACGACGCGAACAAGAATACCGTTGGCTGGCGCGTACCGGGCAGCGAGGACGCCAGGCGAATCGAGGTGAACCAGAGCTACAGTGAGCGTTTGTCGGAGCTCATGCCCTGCAAAGACACAGGTGACGTGGTGCCTTGCAAGGTCGGCGACATCATCGTCGAAGAACAAGCAAAAGGCGATAGCGTCGACGTCTGGAAGCGCGACTAGATCTCAGTCGAGTTCGGTTGCACCGTGCCTATCGCGGCGCGGAAATTGCTGCTCGAACGGCGGCGAGAGGGCTGTCATCACTCAAGGCAACGCTACCGTCATCGTTGGTCGTGATGCCCAGCTCGGCCAATAGCGGTTCTATATCCGGGAATCCCTCGACATCCGCATATTGTCGATACAAGGGCATGAACACGGGTGTTTCGATGAAGGTATCCAGTTTTTCAAACAATCGCGGGCCCGACCAGCGCCGCTGCGATGGCAGGCAGCATGACTGCAATTGTTCGAGTACCGTGTCGAGTGACTCTTTACCGCCGGAGCGTTCGCGAAGCTCGACGTCAGCCAACAGGGCGATCGCTGCACCGCTCCAATACACTTTCATTCTCGCTTCGCGAATGCCACCGCTGGCGGCGTCGTTAGGCGAGAGTTCCGGGCGTGATTCGCGTCCGCGCACGAACCCCTCGCTCAATCGCTGCCACGCGAACTCGGGAGCGTAGCGGCTTGCGCGCGACATCAATACGTTTTGATAATAAGTAGCGAAGCCTTCTGCTATCCAGCGATAGCGTTGGCTCAGGAGCGGCAACATCAGGTGGCTGAATTCGTGTGTTGCGGTCCAGTCGCTATAGAACTCGTTGATAGGTCGGTCCGTATTAACGAACAGTTCGACGGTCTCGCCATCGGTTCGTGTAACGCGACCGAAGATCACCGGCGCATCGCTGCCCCAGGCGTTTTCGGTAGTGGGAATGACGATGATTTTGGCGTTGGGGTTCGGGAAGCGGCCGTAAACGAGAGTGACCGTTTCGGCCGTTGCGTTGATCCACTCGACGATTTCCTCCGCTTTCTCGTCACTAACCGGTTGTCTGACCTCTATAGAAAGAGTGTCGGTCGAAGTGACGCCCTGGCCGCCATCGGGCGAGGCTAAAAGCAGGAGTGTGACGAGAGAATCCATGAACATAGTCTGATTATGGACTCTTCAAGCGCTCGCAAGTTTCGTCTTGCAAGTGAGCTAGAAACGAAACACGAGTCCGGCCCGTGCTTCCCATTGCGAGAGTACCGTTGCGTCTACGTGTATCAGGCAGGCACCGGAGCCGTTGACGCTGCTACAAAAAATACTGCTGTTGTCGTCAACGAAGGTTGTGTAAACCCGCGCCTCGAGTCGAATGCCCACTCTGCTTTTGGCGTTAATCTGGACGCCACCGCCGAGAGAGGCCGAGAAGAAGTGTTCGGATCCGGCGCCTGCAAGCGCCGGGTCAAACTCAGTTACGCCCAGCGTCAGTGCGATAAACGGGCGGGTCCTGTCGCCGTCGAAAAGGTAGGTGCCCCCGAACTGAAAATACTCGACGTCCAGATCAATAGTCGGGTCATTGACGAAAAAACCCTGCGTGGTTGCGTCGGTGCTCTGCCGCGCATACAGAAATTCATATTGACCGTTCGGATTTGCTTCGATGTTAAACACAAACCCTGCGGCGTTCGAGTCATTCAGATCAACGCGACCGTCGCCGTCCTTTTCTTCGAAACTTCCGCCTATCAGATAGGATACGAACGGAGTGATTTCGAATTTGAACGATTGACTCTGCGCCGCGGCGGTGGCGGAATAAGCCATCGATATCAAAAGAATCATGACCCGGAAACCAACAGCGCTAACACGCAGTGTCATTTTGAATTCTCCTGGTATCTGTGCAAAACGCAATTGTACGTTGCATGCCCTAAAAAATCCGCAAGAGTGTCGATTACATACGGCGGTCGAGTAGACGCCGATGTGAATTACGGCGTGCGTTTTTGTCAAACAACATCAGCCCGATTGGCGGTAACATCAGCGGCACTCTCGGCAGAGCGATTCTTAGAAAATTCATCGTGACACCCCTCTGAACTTGAACTTTGAGACATAATAGTCGAAAACGTGAGCCACCCATTGTCAGGAGTCCAGAGGGAATGACCAATCGGAAAGTTTTGACCATCGTCGGAGCACTGCTTGCCAGCATGCTAATCACCGGCTGTGCGAGCGTGCCATTGGACGTCCCGAAAACGGCGAGTTCGGCGTTGATCGACACCGACGCCACCTCATTGGCCAAATCCAGCGCCTCCTGGCGTGTGGCGGATCCCACGCGAAACGGGTTTTATCCTTTAGTCCAGGGATTTGATGCATTCGGCGCGCGGCTGGTGCTGATCGATCGCGCCGAACGCAGTATCGACGTCCAGTACTTTTTGATGAAAGCCGATTTGGCCGGCCTGGTTTTTGCGGGCAAACTGATGCAGGCTGCAGAGCGTGGCGTGCGCGTCCGATTTCTGCTCGATGATATTTTTACCAGTGTCGACGATGAAGCACTGACGTTTCTGAGTCAGCACCCGAACATTGAGCTGCGTATATTCAACCCGATTTCGCGGAGAGGTCTGCCGGCTCTTAACTATGTCGGGAACTTCAAACTCGCGAATCGCAGAATGCATAACAAGTCGTTCACAGTCGATAATCAGATCGCCATTGTCGGCGGACGCAACATTGCCGAAGAGTACTTCCAGCTGGATACGACCGGCGAATTCATCGATTTCGATATGCTCGCCGCTGGCCCGGTTGTGAAGGATATTTCTGCTTCATTTGATACCTACTGGAATCATGAGCTCGCGGTTCCGATGAGTGTGCTCTCCGACGTCAAAGACGCTGAAAAAATGGATGCCAGGCACAGCAAGCTCGAAGCCGAGATGCAGAAATCCGGGGAATCGATTTATGGCGAAGCCGTCAACACCGAATTGATGCAAAATATTTTCGGCGGCCAGGTCGCTCCGTTTTTCGCAGACGCGAGAACCATTGTTGATGATCCGCAAAAATTGCTTGAGAAAGTATCGCCGGATCATCAAATCGTGGCTAAAGCCATCGCGGAAGCGCTGCGCAACGCTGAAGAAGAGATCATCATCTATACGCCGTATTTTATTCCGGGAAAAGCCGGCATGGAGTTGATCGAAAACGTCAGGGCAAAAGGCGTCCGAATAGTGCTGATTACGAATTCGCTCGCCAGCAATAACCATACTCCGGTGCATTCGGCGTACTCGTCTTACAGAAAACGGCTACTTGTGGCCGGAGTAGAGCTGTATGAGGCACGCGCCGATGCTGCCCAGGTGATATTGGATGATGGCAGCAAAGAGTTGGAACAACTGACATTGCATACCAAGGGCATCATCATCGACCGACGGTACACGTTCGTCGGCTCGCTGAATCTGGACCCGCGTTCGATCGACATCAATACAGAAATGGGCGTGATGATCGACTCCACCGATCTTGGTACTGTTCTGGCAGAAAACTCCGAAAAACGCGTACCAACCATAGCCTACCAACTGAAACTCGATGACAAGAACAAGATCAGCTGGCATGCGACTATTGACGGGCGAGAGGTCGTGGAGACGAAAGAACCACTTACCTCCGGCTGGCGGCGATTTCAGGCCTGGTTCTTAAAGATCGCGCCTGAAAAACAGCTCTGACAAATTTACGGTGGTCCAGCCGCAACGATCACCGGCGCGGTCGATGTGTGCTTGACCATTGTCGTGTCCTTATCATTGGGCGGTCTGCTGACAAGCAGCCAACTTCGTTCCATATTGCTCGCGCCGCTCGACGCGCCTTGCCAGAGTGAGCTGATATCCGACGTAGTATTTATAGATGCTGCTCACGTACCCTACCGTTTCTGCACCTATTCGTTGTGCAGCAATGATCTCGACATTGTCAAACCAGCGATTGCGGTCGTATCCTTTTTCCGCCGCCTCGGTTCGCAGCTTTGCGACTCTGGCAGGTCCGGCATTGTAGGCGGCGAGCGCAAACAACCACTGGTTGGTCGGATCGACCTCGTCCGAGAAATAACGATCCGCCAGGAAGCGCAGGTACTTCGCTCCGGCGTGAATATTGCTGTCGACGTCGTCGACGCTGTCAATACCGATGTTGTGGTCAGCGGCAGTTGACGGCTTGATCTGCATGACACCGACCGCGCCGGCCGAACTGCGGCGATCCTGTCGCAGACCGGATTCCTGAAAGCCTTGTGCCGCCAGCATCAGCCAGTCGTAGCCATACATCTCTGCGTAGGTCTGAAGGGCCTGTGTAAGTTCGGGGTATTTTTCAATCTCGTCGACATTGACGGCGCATCGAACCTGACTGGCGCTTGAGAGGTAGCGATTGAAAGTATCGTTGCCGACCAGCGTGCCTTTCCCGTACTTGCGCAGAAAGCGCTCCAGCAGGGCGGACAATTCCGTGCTCTCTGTGCGGACGGCCCACGCGATTTCACCACCTTCATTGATGGCCAGGTCATCACGAATAACCACATCCGGAAAAACACTGGCCCAAAACCGGGCTTTGTAGTCATCCAGTACCGTAAGCGGAATCATTCCGGCACTCAGCATCTCGAGCAAGTCTTCAGCTTCCAGGAGTTCGTCTGCTTTGATAACGATCGGCGGCGGCTTGCCTTCTTCCTCGAAGCGACGGGCAAGCAACTGCAGGTGCTCATAATAACTGCTCGACTCTCTCACGACGATTTCCTGACCCGACAAGTCGTCAATCGATTTCAGGTCTGGCGCAGACGGGCCGGCGACCAACACCTCGTTAATATTCTTGAGGAGCGGCCGCGTAAAATTGACGGCGGCGTTTCGAACACTCGTGATTGTCAGATCGCCCGCAATCAGGTCCGCATGTCCATTCAGCAGGGCTGGGAACAACTGGTCGCGGCTGACCGGAATCGGCACGACATAGACGCGAATATGGCGCCGCTGCAGCTCTTCGTTGAGAAAGGTTTCGAAATGCCCCAACAGTTCGACGATTGCACCGCGAGGTTTGCCTTTTTCATAGTAGAACTGGTATCCACCAAACGGAACCACGACGCGAATCGCGCGCCGCTCGATCATCCCGGAAAGATCGCCGGTCCACGGTTGCCAGAGGCGGGAAAACTCTTCAGGTAAAACAGCTGCAAATCCCGAGGTATCCACATCGTTGTCGGGTAGGTCGCTTGCTGGATCGACTTCTGCAACACTTGCTGGAGGCGGCGGCGGACTCGCGGCCTTGTCGCAGCTGGATACCAGGACACACGCAGCGGCCAGGAGGAAAAGCGCTGGTTTGGCAGATACGTATTTCAACGGATGTGTACTCGAAAATGCGTGGCGAAATTTACTGCCTCCGGAGTATAGCAGGCCGTTCATGGAGCAGCGTCGAGCCAGCCCGTGACGTGCCGATTCATGTGCGGTGTTTTTTTTTGGAAACTCCGGTATTATCCGCGGCCGTTATTAAGCTCACAAAATCGTTATCAAGGACAAAAAATGCGTGTATCAAAGTTAGCCCTAGTCCTCCTCGCACTGCCTGCGGTGTCACTGGCCCAGTATGGCGGCGGCGGCAGGGCCCAGACCTGGGACTTTTCGGTCGGCGGCATCTACCAGGACGGCGAGAAATCAAGCGGCAGCGGCGGCTCATCGCTGGACGTCAGCAGCGAGCTCGGCCTTGCGTTTAATGTTGGCTACAATTTGACGAACAAACTTGCATTAAGCGCGGACTTTGATTTTCTTCGTCCCAACTACACTGCGATCATCGCCGATGAGAACAATCCGAATAACACGCAACGCATCGACCACAAGTTGTCGCAATTCAATGGCCGTTTCAAGGGAACATTCAATTTGATGGACGGCCCGTTTACACCGTTTGTCGAGCTGGGCCTTGGCTGGACCTATATTGATTCGAATGTTGCAGACGGCCCGCCCGTTACCGGCTGCTGGTGGGATCCGTGGTGGGGTTATATCTGCTCGAACTACTATCAGACCGTCACCGGGACCGAGTTTTCCTACGGTGCCGGCTTGGGGCTGCGCTACGAATTCGCCGGTGGCTCGTTCATTCGCGCCAACTACAGCGTCTATGAGCTGGATATCAGCGGCGATGCGGCGGATCCTCAGCTGAGCTCCGTCAAGCTCGAATACGGCTGGCGCTTCTGACGGTCCTTGATACGTAAGTTTACGGCCTTGCGCGTGTCAGACTGCTAAATTACAGTGATGAGCCGGGTGTGAGTCTTTCACATCCGACTCGTTGTGAGGTTTC
>JALHUQ010000417.1 GCA_022866645.1 Woeseiaceae bacterium
GTTGCCAGCGTCGGCGGTTGTGGCCGGCTTGTATACGCTGTGGCTGGCGGGACAGACGACAGACTCGCTGGTGATTCGAACCGACGAGGGCGTGAATGTCGTTACGGAGAGAAACCTCGCCGCGGAACAGGAAGCGCTGCGACTCGGACTCAGCGCGCGTGTCGATATTCAGACAGACACCGGGGCCGTTGTCGTAACGCTGCATGCACACCCGGACGCTGAACTTTCGCGGTCGCTGGAATTGCGAATGCGACATCCCACGATGGCCTCCCGTGATGCAGTAATCGAACTTCAGCAAGCCATGCCGAGCGCCACAGGAGAACCCACCTGGGCCGGGCATTTCCTGACGCCACCGACCGGTCGTTACTACGTCACCCTATCCGCGGGCGACGCCTGGCGTTTATCCGGCGACTGGTCGGGGCAGTCCGCCATCAGGCTTAATCCGGCAGGCCAGCTGAACAATGGCAGTCCCTGATACCTGCTTTCACTGCGCACTTCCCAATCCGCGGGGCTGTGACCTGACTGTCGAGATCGAGGGCCAGCCGCAGAACGTCTGTTGTCCGGGTTGCAAAGCGGTCGCTGAGTTAATTCGCGATTCGGGCATGCTTAGCTATTACGCAATGCGCGATGCACCACAGCCTGGCGTTGGCAAGCCTGCTCCGGAAGAGGCGGAGTGGCTGGTTTTCAACGGCAGCGAGATGCTAGCCGCATTTGCTGACATCAATAAAGATATAGCAGTAGCGACCATTTACGCAGGCGGGATGTATTGCTCGGCCTGCAGTTGGCTCATCGAAACCTCGCTCGGCAAGATTAAGGGTGTGTTGTCTGTCGATGTAAACCCGGTGACACACCGACTTCGAGTTCGCTGGAGATTTGAAGAAATCGGACTCGGCGACATTCTCGCGGCGTTGTCCAGGCTTGGCTACCGACCTCAGCCTTTGGCGGCGGGCGACACCACTCGTCCTGAGATCGCGGAACAACGTGCCGCGTTGAAACGCCTGCTCGTTGCTTCCCTGGGAATGATGCAGGTCATGATGTTCGCGGTCGGCCTTTACGCCGGCGACTTCCAGGGCATCGACGCGGACATGCAGCGCTTCCTGCGCCTCGTCAGTTTCTTCGTCGCCACGCCCGTGGTTTTTTATGCGGCAAGACCGTTCTTTGCCAGCGCGTGGCGCGGCGTTTCGGCGCGCAGGCCGGGTATGGATCTGCCGGTTTCGATTGCCATCGGCAGCGCTTATGCCGCGTCTGTTTATGCGACGTTTACGAACGGCCCGGCCGTATGGTTTGACTCGGTTGCCATGTTCGTATTCTTCCTGACGCTCGGACGATTCCTTGAGATGCGTGCGCGACATCGATCCATCGATCGCAGCGTGGCGCTGTCACAACTATTGCCGAATACGGCGACACTGATAGTCAACGGCGCGAAGAAGATCGTGCCGGTTGCACAACTCACGAAAGACGATCGGGTACTGATACGCGCGGGCGATTCGATACCTGCCGATGGCATAATCGTCTCAGGCGCCAGCGCCATCGACGAAGCACTCCTGACAGGAGAGGCCGAACCACGACGGCGTATTGTCGGCGATCTGTTGGCAGCCGGCAGCGTCAATCTCGATGCCATGATAGAGATGCGCGTTACTGGTACCGGCGGTGATACGGCGCTAAGTGCTATTAATCGACTCAGTGAGCGGGCGAGATTCACGCGGCCCGCATTCGTCAACATCGCGGACAGGATCGCGAGCTATATCGTCGTCGCACTGTTGCTGATCGCGACCGCAGTCGCCTTGTATTGGTATTTCGAGGATCCTGAAAGAGCATTTGTTATCACACTCTCAGTGCTCGTGGTCACCTGCCCTTGTGCATTGGCACTCGCCACCCCCGCCGCGTTTGCAACAGCGGGTAGCCGACTTTCGGAACTGCGGCTGCTGGTCACTAACGGCAATGCTATCGAGGTGCTATCACGCGCGACACACATCGTGTTCGACAAGACCGGCACTCTGACTTCCGGCACAGCAGAGATTCGCACGCTCGCCGTCCTTCGCGATGACTTCGATGAACAACAGTGTCGGGCAATTGCCGCGGCACTTGAGCAGGCATCGACTCATCCGATCGCACGCGCGTTCAGAACGGAGCTGGCGCTGCCAGTGGTGACGGATGGGCAGGTCCATGTAGCACAAGGCGTGAGCGGCACTATCGATGGCAGTCGATGGCGTATCGGGAGCGCGTCATTCGTACTCGATGACAGCACCCTGGAAGAGGCCTCCTCGACTGTCGTTTACCTGGGCCTTGCGGGCAGCCCTGTCGCCAGGTTCGATATTAGTGACGCTCTCAGGTCCGACGCTCTGGATACGCTTAAGGCATTGAAATCAAAGGGATATAAGGTATCGCTGGTCAGCGGCGACAACGCCGGTGCGGTGCGAGAGATCGCAAAGGCACTCTCAATCGACGCTGCGCACAGCGACTGCACGCCCGCAGACAAACTTCGGATTATCAAATCGTTGCAAGCACGCGGCGAGTGCGTCGTCATGATCGGCGACGGCATCAACGACGCGCCGGTACTTGCTGGTGCAGACACCTCCATCGCACCGTCCCACGGCGCGTTGCTGGCACAAACGAACGCGGATGTGATCATGCTCGGCGATGCTTTGCACCCGATCACAACAGCGCTCGGGCTATCCGCTGCGACGATGCGTATCGTGCGTCAAAATCTGCTATGGGCTGTCGTATACAATGCGACAGCACTGCCACTAGCGGTGGCTGGAATGGTCCCGCCCTGGCTTGCAGCGATCGGCATGAGTTTCAGCTCGCTCGTCGTCGTGTTGAACGCTTTGCGCCTGCACCGGTACACCTGATCATGTCCATACTCTATGTCCTGATTCCACTTGCGCTGTTAATACTTGGCGGCGCCGTGTGGGCGTTTTTCTGGGCCGTCGGCAACGGTCAGTTTGACGACCTGGACACGCCTGCCGTGCGAATTCTTCTGGATGATGACCGGGCGCCAAAAGACGGTACGGACGAATGACCGAATTCGGTCCTGTCTTGGCTGCGGCGTTCGCAACAGGGCTGCTCGGCAGTACTCACTGTCTCGGTATGTGCGCGGGCTTGTCAGGTTTGTTTGCGGCCGGCGCGACCGTTGCATCGATCAAGACTCAATTTCCTTTGGCTGTCGCGTATAACGTCGGGCGTGTACTGAGTTACGCGTTTCTTGGCGGCGTAGTGGCATTGTTCGGCAGCACGGCGATCGCCGCTGTACCCGATCTGGCCGCACCAGTACGAATCGCGAGTGGCGCACTGATCATTGTTATCGGGCTGCAGGTTGCGTTCGGTTGGCGCTTGCTGTCGTCGGTCGAAAAAATCGGCGCGGCAATCTGGAATCGCCTCGCACCGCATGCGCGGGGACTGATACCTGCGAACAGCATGCCTAAAGCACTGGGGCTGGGCCTGTTATGGGGTTGGCTACCGTGCGGTCTGGTTTACAGCGCGCTGCTATTAGCCGCGACGACGGCAGATGCGTTCGGCGGCGGGCTCGTGATGATCGCTTTCGGGCTTGGCACCATGCCCGCGATGATCGTGTCCGGACTCAGCGCGTCAAAATTGTCGGCATTCATGAGTCGCAATCGTTTGGGCGCCGGAATCCTGATCGTCGTATTGGGAATCGCGACGCTGGCTATGCCGCTAATCAAGATGAGCGGTGGAGCGCAAACCAACGGACACGGGCAGCATTCAGCCGCCCTCTGACTGCAGTCGCTGTTGCAGCCAGTCGAGCGCCACCTCAGCATAGATCATGCAGCCGACGTTGTTGATAAATGGATTGCCGTCGTTTCTGTTTTCGAGCTTGTCCTGCATGCCGAAAAAGAATGGGTGCGGTGACAGCAAAATGTCGCAGTCGAGATCGGAAATCGTTCCGGCGCTTTCGATGAGCTGATTGGCAGCCGGCCCGTCGACGAATCGATATCCCTGCGCGGAAACCGCAGTGAGACTGTCCGCGTAAACGACATCATTGCAGCTATCGAGCGCACAGGACTCCCAGGTCCAGCTGGTACTGCCTGGCGTATGGCCCGGTGTGTACACCGCGGTCACGTCGACTCCGCCAATGCTGACGATTTCACGGTCCGCAATTGCGACAACATTTTTGATTGCGGGAAAACTGGTGTTGGCAGGACCGTACAGGAACTGCGGATCGTCGCTTTGCAACTCTCCGCTCTTAAGGACCTTCGCTCCCTCAACGCTCGTGTACACGGTTGCCCTCGTGAGGCGTTGCAAGGCTGCGACGCCGCCCGCGTGATCAAAGTGCGCATGCGAAACCAGAATGGCTGATATCTGCAGCGGATCGAAACCCGCACTTCTGATATTGCTTTCGATGAGAGCGGCGGATTGCGTTAAGCCACCATCGATGAGTATCAAGCCGCTGTCAGTTTCTATCAAAATCGACGACAGGCCTGCAGTACCGACGTACCAGGTATTACCGTAGATACGAAACGGCTCCTGCGGGCTATTCCAGCTTTCGCAATTTGAACACTCCATCGCTGCGTCCGGCTCAAGTTGTTTCGGACCGCACGCGGCGATCAACAAACAGACTGCTAACAAGAAACCAAAACACTTCATGTAAATGCTCCATAGAATAATCGAGTCGCTGCAATCATCAGGAATACACCAAACAACATGCTGAGTTTTTTCTCGGAAAACGAGTGCGCGATCTTTGCGCCGATCGGGGCCGTGAGTATCGTCGCTGGTGCGATTAACGCGAAACCGATCAGGCTGACATAGCCCAGACTGCCAGGCGGTAGCCGAGCGTCGCCCCAACCGGTGGCGATGAAACCTATCGTGCCCGGCAAACTAATCACCAAACCGAATAGAGCGGCCGTGCCGACGGCACGGTGTATCGGCTGATTAAAGAGCGTCAATGTCATGACTGAAAATGTGCCGCCGCCAATGCCCATCATGCTCGACAGACATCCGATCATCGCCGGTATGACAAATATCGCCGGTCCACGAGGTACATCAGCGGTCAGGTTGCGACTCTCTGGCAGTAGCAGCATCTTGAGTGCGATGAGCAGGGCCAGCGTCGCGAAGATCATCGCCAATACACGGCTATGCACCTGCGCCGCGATCCATGCACCGACCAGTGCACCGGCCAGAACGAAAATCGCCCAGCGCTTGACGATCTCCATGTCGACTGCCTGCCGCTGATGGTGGGCGCGAGCAGATGCTATGGATGTCGGAATGATCGTCGCAAGCGACGTGGCCACGGCGACGTGCATTCGGATAGCAGGATCAACGCCAACAAAACCCAGGGTTAATTCGAGTACAGGAACGATGACGATGCCGCCGCCAATTCCAAATAACCCGGCCATAACGCCAGCGACGCAACCAGTCGCCAGCATTGCGGCACCGAGTAAGATCCATTGTTCCGTCATAGCTATGTGGTCAGCGACTCAGCTGATCTGCGTGAAACTTCAGATGTTCTTCGATGAATGTGGAGATGAAGTAGTAGCCATGATCGTAGCCCGCGTGCATACGCAACTCTAAAGGCAAGCCGCTCTCTTCACAGGCGGCCTGCAGCAATTCCGGCTTTAGCTGCTCGACCAGCCACGGATCGTCCGCACCCTGATCGACGAGAATTTTTTTGTAAGCGTTCGGATTCGCGACCTTGCGAGCGACCTCGCAGGCGTCGTAGTTCATCCAGGCGGACGTGTCGTTGCCGAGGTAATAACCCAGGGCTTTCTGGCCCCAGGGACTGTGCAAGGTCGTACAAATCGGTGCGAACGCCGACAAGGACCTGAACAGTTCCGGATTCCTGAGACCAATCGTCAGCGCCCCATGGCCGCCCATCGAGTGGCCCGTGAGTCCGTGGCGATTCGCGTCAGCGGGGAAATTCTCAAAGATGACTTGCTGCAATTCCTGCGTGACGTAGTCATACATTTGATAGTGCTTAGTCCAGGGAGCTTCGCTTGCGTTGACATAGAAACCGGCCCCGAGTCCAAAATCGTAAACATCGTCCGGATCGTTCGGCACGCCTTCGCCTCGTGGGCTGGTATCCGGCGAGACAAGCATGAGCCCGAGCTCAGCGGCAACTCGTTGAGCGCCGCTTTTCACCATGAAGTTTTCTTCGGTACAGGTAAGCCCTGAAAGAAAAGTCAGAACGGGGACTTTGCCCTTCGCGGCCTGTGGTGGCACAAATACCGAAAATCGCATGTCGCAATGATTGGTGCGTGAGGCGTGTCGGTAGAACCCGATCTTGCCGCCGAAGCAGCTGGTTTCGCTAAGAGTTTCGATAGTCATAGCGGCCGATTATGGCCGACTATGACGCAATCCGAAACTCTAGCGTTTCTGGAATACTAGCGTGCCGTTGGTACCACCGAATCCGAAGCTGTTGGACATGACGGTCTTCAGCCCGGCATTTTCGATCAGTTTCGTAACGAGTGGTTTGCCCACAACCGCTGGATCGGGGTCATTGACATTGATCGACGGTGCGATGAAATCGTGCTGCATCATCAGCAGGCAGTGAATCGCTTCCTGCGCGCCGGTCGCTCCGAGTGAGTGTCCGCACATGGATTTCGAGGATCCGAAGCGCGGCATATTCTCGCCGAATAACTTTGACATACCCTCGACTTCCTTGACGTCCCCGACCGGTGTGCTGGTGCCGTGGGTGTTGATGTAATCGATCGGGCCCTCGACCGTTGAACGAGCAAGCTCCATGCAACGAATCGCGCCCTCGCCTGATGGTGCAACCATGTCACTGCCATCCGAGGTGGCGCCGTATCCGACCAGCTCACCGTAAATTTTCGCGCCACGCGCTTTCGCGTGCTCGAGTTCTTCGACAACGACCATGCCGGATCCGGCAGCGATAACGAAGCCATCGCGAGTTACGTCATACGGACGCGATGCCGTTGCCGGGTCGTCGTTGTATTTGGACGACAACGCACCCATGGCGTCGAACAGGCAAGCGAGCGACCAGTGTTCTTCTTCGCCGCCCCCGGCGAATACGATGTCCTGTTTGCCAAGCTGGATTTGTTCTGCAGCGGCGCCAATGCAATGTGCACTGGTTGCACA
>JALHUQ010000006.1 GCA_022866645.1 Woeseiaceae bacterium
ACCGCTAACGTTCGATCCATCGCGGCCATTTCCGCGCGTTCTTAACAAGAGCTTGAACTTTATTGTTCGGCTGCACGGTAAAGATGCATTCGGCCGACGGCGGCATCGCGGCATGGTGCAGGCCCCTCGGTCCTTGCCACGGGTCATTCGACTTCCCGATAACATCAGCAAACCAGGCGAACACAACTTCGTATTTTTGTCTTCAATTATTCGCGTCAATGTCGACAGCCTGTTTCCAGGGTTGGAGGTTGACGGCTGTTACGAATTTCGGGTGACACGAAATAGCAATCTGTATGTTGATGATGAGGAGGTCAGCGACCTGGTCCGCGCCCTTGAGGGACAACTTGAGGCCAGCCGCTACGGTGCAACGGTTCGTATCGAAATAGGCTACAAATGTCCTGACGATCTTCGCGAGTTTTTACTAAATCATTTCGAACTGGGTGAGAGTGACTGCTACATGGTTGACGGCCCTGTTAACCTGAATCGACTTGCGACGGTATGTGATTTGGGAGACCGCCCCGAGCTCCTGTACCCACCATTTTCGCAGGGACTGCCGGAAGAGCTTCGCAGCAACGAGAATATTTTTTCGATTCTTGACAAGAAAAATGTTCTTTTACATCACCCGTACCAGTCCTTCGCACCGGTTATCGACTTCATCGGCGCTGCGGCGGCGGACCCGAATGTTTTGGCCATCAAGCAGACGCTTTATCGCGCTGGGGCAGAGTCTCCGATTGTCGATCATCTTGTTATAGCGGCTCGTTCCGGCAAAGAAGTGACCGTCATTATCGAGCTTATGGCTCGTTTCGACGAGGCCGCAAACATTTCCCTGGCAAATCGTTTGCAGGAAGCAGGTGCGCACGTTGTTTATGGACTGGTTGGATTCAAGACCCATTCGAAGATGACGCTGGTGGTGCGACGCTGCGGCGACAAACTTGTTCGCTACGTACATCTCGGCACGGGCAATTATCACCACGCAACCTCATCCGTCTACACAGACTATGGATATCTAAGTAGCAGCAATCGCCTTGGTGAGGATGTACACAAGCTATTTCTGCAGCTCACGAGTTTGACGCGGGCCGACGACATGACTCGCATGCTGGCATCGCCATTCAGTTTGTTTGATGCCCTGCTCGAAAAGATTTGTCGCGAGACGGCAAATGCCAGAGAAGGGAAGAGCGCCCGCATCATTGCCAAGGTCAATTCACTGAATGAACCGCAATTGATAGACGCGCTCTATGAAGCCTCTCAGGCGGGCGTTCAGATTGATCTGATCCTGCGGGGTATTTGTTCCCTCCGAGCAGGCGTCAAAGGGTTGTCTGAAAATATCCGCGTCCGTTCGATCGTCGGCCGCTTCCTGGAGCACTCGCGTGTTTACTACTTTCTCAATGATGGCAAAGAAGAGTTTTATTGTTCGAGCGCGGATCTGATGGATCGCAACATGTTTCGGCGCAACGAATCCTGTTTCGAGATTCGGCAGATTCCGATGAAGGAACAGATTCGTCACGACCTGGAACTGTTTCTCGCCGATAACTGTCAGGCCTGGGTGCTCAATAGCGATGGCAGTTATGAGCGGCTGTCACCGGGTGCAAACAAACGTATCTCCGCGCAGGAAACCTTTCTCGCGGAACTCGCGGGACCGAAACTCGTTTAGCACCGATTTGCTCATGCGACGGTCAGTGTGTAGCCTAGTTCCGCAAGAAACGCCCGTTCCCTTTCAAGATCAGCAAGGGTGAGCGGATTCGCGGCCAGCCAATCCGGATCGAAGCGAATCGACAGCCCGCTCTCAGATGCGTTTACCACCATCGGCGGCATTTCAGCATCATTGCGACTGCGATTCAGCAACACTGCGAGACGCAAAATGACGATCAGTCGAAAGCCCGGTATTCGCCATGCCCGCGGCAAGGCATCCAGGTGTGATTTTTCAATACGATGGCGTTGGCTACGAATCAGGTTCGCCAGGAAACGCTGCTCTGCCCTGGGGAAGCCAGGCATATCCGCATACTCAGCAATATACGCTCCGTGTCGCTGATAACCGTCGTGAGAAATGTCGATACCAATCTCATGCAGGCAAGCCGCCCACGCAAGCATCTTCTTTGAAAGGTCGCTCTTGAATCCCCAGGCATCGAAACACTGCGCAAGAATATCGGCCGCTGTTTTTCCAACACGATTCGCTTGCTCTTCGTCGACCTGGTATCGGGAAACCATTGAGCGCACCGTGCGCTCACGTGCATCTTCGTGTTGCAAGCGACCCAGCAGGTCGTATAACAGTCCCTCGCGAAGCGCGCCGTCAGAAATACGCATTTCGTCAATACGTAATGCGGTGAATATCTCGGCCAGTATCGACAATCCACCAGGCCAAACCTGGGCCCGATTTTCGGTGAGACCTGTTAGTGTCAGTTCACTAATTGTGTCGAAAGTCAGAACTCTGTCGATCAGGGCTTCAATCGTACCGAGCGTGATACCCCTTTCGGAAAGGCCGAGCTCGCGCGCGACCAGCTCTGTCGAAAGAATGGTGCCCGACGTTCCGATCGCCTCAATATTTGTCTTGCCGCGGAAGAACGCTTTCACCGGCCGTAATTCGAGTCGCGCCGCCATTCGGGCTTTTTCAAAACTCGCACGAGTCAATTTACCGTCTGAAAAAAAGCGCTCGGTCATAGAGACGCATCCCATGTGCAGGCTCTCCAATGCAATGGGTTGCTCCCCCTCACCGAGAATGACCTCCGTACTGCCACCCCCAATGTCGGTAACCAATCGCAAGCCATCCGTCGGCGGCAGGCTGTGGGTAACTCCGGTGTAGATGAGACGCGCCTCTTCGATACCTGAAATGACTTCAATCGGATGGCCAAGTCGCGCTTCGGCCTCAGACAGAAAGTTCGTATCTTCGCGGGCCCTTCGAATGGTGCTGGTACCGGCGGCGCGGACATTGTCGGCGTGCACGTCTCGCAAGCGTTCGCCGAATCGCGATAGACAATCCAGTGCCCGTTGCCGCGCCTCGACCGATAGGTCGCCGTTAACAGAGAGTCCTTCCGCCAGCCGGACGGTTTCCCTGATGCGATCGATAATCGCGAGCTGCCCATGGCGCAACTCACCAACAATCATATGAAAGCTGTTGGAGCCGAGATCAACGGCCGCAATTAATTCTGGCCGTTGGGCCTCAGACAGTGAAGGAGGATCCGCAACCACAGGTGGTTTGGGCATTCGGGTTCCGGATGATAAATTGCGCGCCCTGCAGGTCTTCTTTGTAGTCGATCTCGGCGCCCATAAGATACTGGATACTCATCGGATCGATCAGCAACATTACGCCCTGATTCTCAACCTGACTGTCTCCATCTTCCACGCTTTCGTCGAACGTGAACCCATACTGAAACCCGGAGCAACCGCCACCCGAAATAAACACGCGCAATTTCAGGTTGGGATTGTTCTCTTCCGTAATTAATTCACCCACCTTGTGTGCTGCGGCATCTGTGAAGACAACACTGGGTGGTGGTGGTGCGCTTGCTGTTGCTGTGTCCATAATTTTGATCTGCTACTCGTTCTAGTCGGCGGACGCTACGGCTTTCATGTCCAATTGGTGGGTCTGTTCCAGAAGTGGCACTTGACCCTCAGGCTGGTGCACCAGTTTACCGTTAATTTCGGCGCCCTCTGCCATCTGGATCAGATTGTAATACACATTACCTATGACGCGTGCAGTTGCGCCAAGTTCAACTCGCTGACTAGCGAATACATCGCCTTTCACTATGCCGTTCAGGATAACGTAAGGAACCGTAACGCCGCCATCGACATGGCCGACATCACTGATACTCAGCGCGGAATCCGTGTCCGGATCCGCTGTCACATTGCCTTTGACAGTCCCGTCGATGTGGCAGCCACCGCGAAAGTGCAGGTCCCCGTGTAGTTTGCTATTTGAGCCGACGAGTGTTTCCACGACAGTGTGCCTGCGTTGTTTCTTGCTGAACATCGGTTTCTCCGTACTGCCGCCTCGCGGCTAAAAAAATTCAACCCTGACTGGCGGACCAGGCAAAGCTCTCTTCAATACTGGCTATCGAACGCGTCTTGGAACGGACCTCAACGGTGATGCGTTCGGGCGTAAAGCCATCCGGCAAGACCAGCAGTCGACTAAAATCCTGAAAATAGCGGAATGAGAACGCCCAGGTGTCATCTCCCTTGTCCGGGACCAGGTCAGCCAATACGTAGGTCTTTTCAACACCATTTTGACTTCCCTCAACGCGCAGGCCGACATCGCCCGAAACCGTGCGATCGTGCTGCATTGCCTGCACCAGTACCAGACGGACATTGAATTCTCGTTCAGCCGCACCGCGGGACAGCTTCAGCCTTTGTACTCGCAGCCCTGAATTTCCGTCGGACGGCGAAACAATACCCCGGTAAAAGGCGATTGCGTCGCGTTGCTCCTGAATCTTGGCCAACTGGGTACTTGAACGGGATTCGACCTCCTTGTAGGACTCCCGGTCGATCTCGCGATTCGTCTCTAGAATAGCAACTTGTTGTTTTAAATCGATAATTTCGTCATTCAGTTGCATGATGTGGTCTTCGAAGGCCTGGCTGATGTTGCCCGCTTCGACGATGTCGAACCCTGCGCGGATCCGCCCAAACTCGAATATCAAGTAAGCGCTGATCACAATCAGCAAAACGACAATGGCGCGAAAAACCAGCGTCCTGCCTGTGCCATGTTGTTGTAGAGGAGACTTTATTGCCACTGCGACGATGAGCCCGGTTGTCGACAAGAGGCGTTATGTTACGCGGCTACCTGCATCAACTGAAGTGCGCCAGGTCACGGATTGCGAAGAATCCGACCTAATCGGACTCCCGTCCGGCCGCGGCAACGTCCTTGTCGAAGACTGCTCGCCAGCGTTTCGGCCACCAGCGCGGTTGGGGCGGCAGACCGTCTGGATGGACGGAAGGCCCCAGTTCATGCAGCGCCCGCGCGTAAACCCGGCGCTTGAAATAGATCACTTCATTGACGGGCCGCCAGAAGTCGACCCAGCGAATTCGGTCAAACTCCGGTTTGTCGCAACGATCAAATCGCACCGCGTCATCGCTGCTGGTGAGCCTGAGCATGAACCATCGTTGTTTTTGGCCAATACAGACCGGTTTGCTGTTTCGGCGAACATATTTGTCCGGCAACTTGTAGCGCAGCCAACCGCTCGTGACGGACAGCACTTCGACATCGTCCTTTGCGAGGCCGACCTCTTCGTGCAGTTCACGAAACATTGCTTCGACCGGTTCCTCGCCTTCTATCATCCCACCTTGCGGAAATTGCCAGCCTTTGGCCCCCACCCGGCCACCAAGCAGGAGCTGGTTATCGGAATTCGCAAGGATGATACCGACGTTCGCGCGAAACCCTTCGGCGTCTATCCAATCGTTGCCCATAGCAACCGTACTTAAACTCTAACTGCCGTTTACTTTACACTATCCTTCGCCCGCCGGATCAGAAGATTATTTTGCCGAAAATTAAGCGATGAACACCGCACGAAATGGAGCCCTGTTTGCAGGATTGTTCCTGCTTGCTGGCGCCGCTTTCATCGCGGCCTTGGCGACTGGCAGCGCGGACGTAACATTCAGTGAGTCGATCAACGCGTTGCGGGGATCGGCGCCCGATCATATTCAGTCTCTGGTTATGGGCCTGCGACTGCCGCGAGCGATGACCGCGTTTGCTGTCGGCGGATTGTTGGCGGTCGCCGGTGTTCTGATGCAGGTTCTGCTGCGCAATCCTCTGGCGGAACCCTACATACTGGGCAGTTCTGGCGGCGCGGCGGTTGCCGCACTGCTCGCGATGACGCTCGGAATGAGTAGCCTGATCATCGATCTGTCCGCCTTTGGCGGGGCGATGGCGGCAACATTACTGGTCTTTGCGATAGCTCACGGAACCGGAAGCTGGACTCCGGCGCGATTGCTGCTGACGGGTGTCGTGCTCGCTGCCGGTTTCAGTGCCGCCACGACCTTGTTGCTGGCGTTATCGCCGGACCAGAACCTTCGCGGCATGCTGTTCTGGCTCATGGGCGACCTGAGCTTCGCTTTCAATCCCGCTCGCTGCCTCTGGTTGCTCGCCATATTGCTCATCGCCGGCATGGCATCCGCCAGACACCTGAACGTCCTTTCACGAGGCGAGCTTCAGGCAGCAATAGCGGGATTGCCGGTAAAGGGCTTTCGCTATTTGATCTTCTCTGCCGCCGCGCTCGCAACCGCGCTCTCTGTTACGACGGTCGGAGTGATCGGATTTATTGGGCTGGTCGTGCCGCACCTTATTCGAATCATCGCCGGAAGCGATCATCGCGTCGTCTTGCCTGCCTCGGCGCTCGCAGGTGGCACCTTACTCGTTGTCGCCGACACGCTCGCCAGAACATTGATGGCGCCGAGGCAGTTGCCAGTAGGAGCGCTCACCGCTGCGATTGGTGTGCCGCTATTTCTGATACTGATGAGCCGTAGCCGACAAGGCCGTTATCAATAGGAATCAGCGAAAGCCCGCACGTTCCGCGAGTAGCAACGCCTCCTCATTTCTCCAGCCGGCGATGCTGACGTTCTTCCCACTCCAATCCGCGAGGCCTTCCAACGGTTTATTCAGGATCAACCATTCAATCAGTTGCTGCGCACGCTCGGCGTTTTGCGCATGGCGGGCAACGCCCATAGCAGTAACATCGAAATAGGGCGGTTCGGGGCCGATAATCTTCAATTCGGTCCTGGACGCTGGCGTTGACACGATGCCTATCTCGCAAGTACCTGACGCCAGCGCTGCCAGCAGGTCTTCCTCTGACGCAAAGGGCGACGACGCCAGATTCCTCACCCAACCGCGAACAACCCGCTCCGCAGGCTTCAGTCCCAGGTCTTCAATAAGCCAGGCTATAAGCGACTGATTGACTGAATTCCTGACAGACGAGAGACACAACTTGCGTTGGTACGAAGGTTCTCCCAGCGCGTGAAAGTCACCACTGACCAGCGCGTCACCTCTCGGCGAGATCGCGATAACGGCAACACGGCGCTGCAGTGATACCCACAACCCGTCAGGATCTTTGAGCTCACTTTGGACAGCGCCAAGCGACTCGGCGCTAATCGGACGCAAGGCTCCCTTGTCGGCGGCCCGAACGATATCCGCAACGTTTGAGGTAATCAGCACGTCGGCCGGCGTCCCCTGTTTCGCAATGACTGCGTCGGTATTTGAACGCGAATCACCCCACCGAGGTTCGATCAGAATTCCGGTATCGGCTGTAAATTTAGCGAACAACGGCAGCAGATTCGCAGGATCGTTTTCAGACGCATAGACAATCAGCGGTGGTCCGACAGGCAGGTTTGTATCGCCGCACGCCGTAACGAGCAGGAAGCCAAGAGTGACTGCAATCGATCGCGTCACGCAGCCTCCACATTGACCCGGTCGCGGCCAGCTGACTTCGCCGCATACAGCGCCACATCGGCACGCGCGACCAGAGAATCACCGATAGTCTTGAGGTCTCTATCGTCGGGCGTCGGATGTACTTCCGAAATACCGATCGATACGGTCACTGTCACCGACTCTCCCGACGGCAGGGCGAATGGCGTTTTGGAGATGGCTGTCCGAATCCGTTCCGCGAGTAGTTTCGCTGACGCGACTTCAGTATTCGGCAACAGCACGACGAATTCTTCACCACCAAATCTCGCGGCTACATCACTCGCGCGCACCTG